>NZ_PYCI01000236.1:0-3958 GCF_003015105.1 Chroococcidiopsis sp. CCALA 051
TTATGTAAAGAAATCCGGTTGAAACTATTGATTTTAGGTTCAGTCGAGCCAAAAATTCGAGAAGCGATCGGGAGATAGTTCTGTGTAGCGAATAGTGTGTTGAATATTCTTGTGTCCCAGATAAGCCTGAATAGCTCTAGTGTCATGACCATGAGATGCCAGATAAAACCCGCAGGCATGACGTAACATATGCGGATGTACCGATAAAGCTAACCCAGCAAGAGTGCCAGCACGACTAATAATATTAAAAGCTGTGGCAGCAGCCATCGGAGTGCCACGCTCAGAAACAAACAAGTAAGGGGAGTTAGGATATTCGCGTTGTAGTTGTCGTAGCCACCTCAACTCTCTAGCACGTAACGGATGCGTTGAACTGATACCATGCTTGAGTCGATTGATATAGATCGTGCCACTAGAAAAATCTAGCTGCTCCCATCGCAGGGCTACCAATTCTGATACACGTAGACCGTGACGATAAGCCAGTAAAATTAAAGTCGAATCTCTGTGACCATGTCGTCCTTTTGATGAAGCTGCTTTAATCATAGCTTCGACTTCGTTGGGCAGCAGATGTTCTCTTGTGCGTTTCTCTAGGTTGGGAAGCTTTTTGGGTGGAGTAGTATGAGTCATAAAAACCAACTTGCCCATAAAAGGTAATTGGGTACTATAGCATTGGGTACGATACAATCAACTCCCCACACATTCCATGTTAAAAACTTGCCCATAAACAGTTCTTTTTGGTAATGTTTCTCTACACTCCTTCTGGAGTGGCTGATTGGTGATATAAATCTTTTGAAGTTTCAAATCGCACACAGAACGAGTAGTGACATCGATAGAACGTACAGCTTACCCTCGATTTAAGCGTCAATTAACTGCCAAAGAACTCACCGAGATTTACACACCCAACAAGAACGAAATTGCTTTTGCTTACGCAACAACTAAAGGTGAAAGTAATATTCTTAACTTAGTATGCCTATTAAAATCATTTCAGCGACTAGGCTACTTTCCTTCTTTAATAGACATTCCTCTCAAAATCGTTCATCATATTCGCAGCAATTTAAAATTGACAGATGATACTGTTTTGGGTTATGAAAACCGCAAAACCATGTATCGACACCGGACTGCTATCCGCGAATATCTTCAGGTAAATCAATTTAATCAAACTGGGCTACATCTAGCTATTAAAGCAGTGAATGAATCGGCGACGGTAATGGATAATCCTGCTGATTTAATGAATGTAGCCATTGCTGAATTAGTTAAAAATAGATATGAGTTACCAGGATTCAGCACCTTAAATAGATTAGTTCGTCGAGTGAGAAATGTAGTAAACCAAAGATTATTTTCCCTAGTACTAAGTCGCATCTCGTCAGATTACCAAGAACGCTTGCTAGACTTGTTAGAGCGTCATCCGCTTGAGTATCAAACCTCCTTTAATAGCCTGAAGCAACTACCTAAAAGCCCTACCCGTAACAACATTAATGACTTTATTGTACATTAAATCTGGCTAGATTATTTGGGTGATGTTAAGCCATTACTCAAGGATATTACCACTGCTAAAATTCACCATTTTGCTGCCGAAGCACGGGTGTTAGATGCGCGGGAAATCAAAGATTTTAATTTATCGAAACGAATTACTTTGATTTTATGCTTAATTTATTTAGCCCAAGTGACAGCACGAGATAGTTTGGTTGAGATGTTCTTAAAACAAATGCGCTCAATCAATAACGACGCTATCAAAGAATTAGAACTCATCAAAAAGAGAATCCAAGAAACGCAAGAGAAATTAGTTGGTGTGTTGACTAATATCATCCATGTGTTTCTGGAGGAAAATCAATTAAATAATGAACTAAATCATGAACCAGTCTCCTCTCACCCAGAGATTGAAGCATCCGATAGTTATTCATCTAATTCTCCAGAGCGGATATCCGAATTAAATCTCTCTACCGAGTTAACAACACATCAGGGAATATCTCTGTTTCATAAACTAAATAATGTATTTATTCAAGACGGAGGAGCAGAGCAATTACTTTCGGAATGTGAGGCGATGAATGCTTATAGGGGTAATAATCATCTTCCTCTAATTTGGAAATTTTATAAAAATCACCGCCGGACATTTTTTCGCTTAGTAAAAGCGTTAGACTTCAAATCAACTACTAACGAACGAAGTGTGATTGAAGCATTACAATTTGTTCTAGAGAATTCTCATCGTCGAGGAGAATTTCTCAAAGCAAGTATTGAACTAGATTTTATTTCAGAACAGTGGCGAAAATTAGTTGTAGTCAAGCAAGGAGAGAAAACCAAATTTGTTCGTCGGCACTTCGAGGCTTGTATTTTCTACTACCTAGCAGCCGAATTAAGGTCAGGAGATATCTGCGTTGTTGGTAGTGAAGATTACGCCGACTACCGCGAACAATTACTGTCTTGGTCAGAGTGTTTGCCGTTAGTTGACCAATACTGTGAGAATTTAGGCTTTCCTAATAACCCTTCTTCTTTTACCAAGACATTGAAATCCTGGTTGACGGACACGGCGGCGACTGTGGATGCAGGTTATCCCAATAACCACCAATTTATTATTAATGATGAAGGCGAACCCGTACTCAAAAAGTATCAGCGTAACGAGTTGAGTGTTGCTGTCAAAGCTTTAATAGAAAAAATTGAAGAACAATTTCCAGAAAGAAATTTAATCGATATCCTCAGAAACGTTGACTACTGGACAAATTTTACCCGTCACTTTGGACCGCTGTCTGGTAGCGATCCTAAAATTAAACGTGCGACGGAACGTTATCTTTTGACGACGTTTACTTATGGTTGCAATTTGGGGCCTACTCAAGCGGCGAGACATATGCGAGGCATTGTCACCGCGAAGGAACTAGCATTTGTCAACCGTCGCCATGTGACGGTAGATAAGCTCAATGCTGCGTTGGTAGATATTATTAACCGCTACAATGCTTTAAATCTGCCTAGGGTTTGGGGTGATGGTAAAAGTGCGGCGGCAGATGGAACTAAGTATGAACTTTACGAAGAAAATTTACTGTCTGAGTATCATATTCGATATGGAGGCTACGGAGGAATAGCTTACCACCACGTCTCTGATACCTATGTGGCTTTATTTAGCCAGTTTATTTCTTGTGGCACTTGGGAAGCTGTTTATATCATTGAGGGTTTGTTGAAAAACCTGTCCGATATTCAACCTGATACAATTCATGCTGATACCCACGGTCAATCAACACCTGTGTTTGCATTGGCACATATGCTGGGAATTAAGTTAATGCCTCGGATTCGTAATTGGAAAGATTTAAATTTTTATCGTCCTGATAAAGATACTGTTTATCAACATATTGACTCTTTGTTCTCTGAAACTGTTGATTGGAAGCGGATAGAAACTCACTGGCAAGATATTCTACAGGTAGTTTTATCAATCCAGACAGGTAAAGTATCAAGCGCAATTTTATTGCGTAAATTGGGTAATTATAGTCGTAAGAACAGGCTATATCAAGCTTTTCAGGAATTAGGACAAGTAGTGAGAACGGTTTTCTTGCTGCAATATATATCAGATATACAGCTGAGAAAAGAAATTACTGCTGTTACGAATATTGTGGAAGCTTACCATAAATTCTCGAAGTGGTTTTTCTTTGGTGGCTTTGGGGTTGTGATGAAGAATGACCCAATTGAACAGGAAAAAGTGATTAAGTATAAGGATTTGGTAGCAAATGCTGTTTTGTTCCAAAATGTTGTAGATTTAACTGAAATATTGCGGGATTTACAGAAGCAAGGCTATTTGATTAGCCGTGAGGATGTGGCGGTTGTGAGTCCTTATATTACGGCTCATGTTAAGCGGTTTGGTGATTACCTGATTGATATGGAGACTGTGCCACCTTCGTTGGATGAGGTGGAAAGTTTAGTGCTTGCTTAAGCGGCTGGAATCCTTGTAAATCACAAGTTTTTTGTTTGTTTCTTAACATTT
>NZ_PYCI01000138.1:0-17186 GCF_003015105.1 Chroococcidiopsis sp. CCALA 051
GCTGTGCGCCCCCTACAGATCTGTGTACCTCATGTGACTGAAAACTGCTATAAAAAGTCAAGGAATTACGTGTTTAAAGTTAGAGATATCGATCCCCCCTACCCCCGTTAAAAAGGGGGGAATAGATAGCTCTTTTTTAAGTTATTTGAAGAACACAACTTTTTCAATGGGGAATAAATGCCTCTTTTTAAAGGGGTTGGGGGATCGCAATTGTGTATCGGCTAAAATAATAGAAACTACTTTACAAAGCATTTCTAGCGAGATTTTCTGGTTGCCATCCCACTAAAGTATTTGGTCTATTTACAGGAAGGGAAAATATTTTTTGAAATCCCAACTGACGTTTTTTTGGAGATTCTTTGGCTAAATTCCATAAAGTTTCATAGAAAAAGAAAGAAACTCCTGCAAAGTTATGTCTGCGAGCAACTTGAACTTGATTTTGAATTTGCCCCCACGGAACGTATTTACCTTTTAAGCCTGATAAAATTCCAATTCCTACTGGAATGTGTTTTCGTGCTGCTTGCACTTCTGGGTATTGTAATTCGCTTAGAAATACTTTGAGATCGTTGCGATAGACTTGTAAAACTAATTCTTCAACCAATCCCTGTCTGTCCCAATCTGCCCAATCTGCAAGAAAAAGGTCGTAGGAAACTCTTTGAGGATTGGGCGCAATTGAAATTATGCAATTCGGTTTCTGTTGCTTGACTGCTTGAAATACCTGTTTCAAAAAAGCCGTAATCTTATCAGCACGCCAGCGCAGCCATTCGGAATCTTGGGGATCGATAGGTGGCTTTTTTCCCTGATGTTCTTGTTGATATAAATTCACGGTAAATGGATCGTAGCCAAATTCTGAAGGTAAACCGAAATGATCGTCAAATTGAATTCCGTCTATATCGTATTTCGTCACAACTTCTAAAATTAAACTTTGAATAAACTGCTGTACTTCAGGATGAAAAGGATTAAGCCAGACTCGTTTGTGTTTACCTTCTAACCAAATTTCCTGATTATTTCGCCTACGAGTTAGCCACTGAGGGTGGCGTTTTGCCAACTGGGAATCAGCAGGAGCCATAAACCCAAATTCAAACCAGGGAATGACTCCCATGCGTTGTCGATCGCCCTGAAAAGCATTTTGTTGATGTCCTTGCTGGATAATTTCTTGTAAGATATCTCGTCCTTGTAATCCAGACGTGGGATCGAGCGATCGCCCGATGGTGTTTGCAGCAACTGAGCTAGGATACAACGTGTATCCCCAGTTCCAAATCGTGGGATAGATAGTATTAAAATTTAATTGATGTAAGGTTTGGATTGCTTGACTGAGGCGATCGCGTTTAAATAACACGTCACTATCAATATTCGTCAGCCATACTCCCCTAATTTCGGCAGAGTTTGAATTGGGTTTGGGAGGAGTTGGCGAGGCTATGAGAGTTACAGAAGAGAAGCATAGGATCGCCGCTAGGCTGAACAGGGCGATCGCTAGGGGAGCAAAAAATTTCCGGCGCATCTTGATTAAGTGAACCTACTGACGGCAAATTCTACAGTATGGGGAAAGCTATCTGTCAGAACTCTTAAAGGAATTTTGCTGATTCTATTGGTTTATGCAAGTTATAGTTCTGCTAGCCTTACTCCTGGGGATACTTGTAGCAACATTCGTATTTGGCATTGTGACGAAAAATTTTCTGCTATCCCTCGTTGCATTTCCATCGATCTATTTCTATATAGCGGCTGTACTAAAAGAATGGCGATATATTCCTTTACGAGAGCGCAGCTTTTATCTATGTAAATTAAAACGCTATCAAGAAGCGATCGCGGCTTGCGATCGTTTTCTCGGACGTTTGCCTGGATATGGTTTTACTTGGTTTAACCGAGGTTTATTATTATTTGAGTTAAAACGCTATCGAGAGGCGATCGCGAGTTACGATAAAGCTTTAGATTGTGCTAGAGATTACTACAAAGGATTTCCCTATCGAGTCTGGTATCATCGAGGTTTGGCACTATATCACTTAGGGCGTTATAAACAAGCGATCGCCAATTACGACGAATCGCTCAAATATACAAAAACATATCATCGCAATTTACGCTATCAGGTTTGGTATCATCGAGGTCTGGCGTTGCAAGAATTGGGATTGTACAGAGAAGCAATTTTTAGCTACGACCGAGCAATGCAGTATATGCACCGATACAATCGGGGTTGGCAACAAAACGGAGCAAATGAGGTAGAGATTGCCGAGCCGCAAGACTTCTGGTATTCTCTGGATAATTTATGGTGTGACTGTTTGGATCGGTTACAGTCCGTCCGCCTGCGCTACGAAAAGGCGATCGCCAGCCATAATCCAGGTTCTAAATACAAGCCAGACTTCGGCGATGCTTTCTACAATCGTGCTTGCTGTTTTGCAGCCGCAGGAGATACCGATTTGGCTTTGGCAAATTTACAACAAGCAATCTATCTCAATCCAAGAGAGTATAGAGAAAAAGCAATGGTTGATGCGGGATGGGATGAGTTGCGGCGCGATCGACAGTTTCAAAGATTGGTTGTTGGTTGATCTCATAGCAATTCTCGATTGTGTGGATGACATTTGTAGGGGCGCGAGCGAGAAAGCGCCCCTACCAGACGTGTATTGCATCCAATTGAAAACCGCGATCGAATCTGTACAGGGGCGACTGTAAGTCGCGACTACACAGGCAAAACCCGCCTGCGCGGGTTAAGAATAAGGTTATTAGTTGTTATTTGATAACTTAGTATATGGGCGCATGGTTGTGCGCCTTTACAGTTATCTCCTTGCCGATCTATGCACGTTACAGGTGTCCATCACGTTGCAATTATTTGTTCTGACTACGAGCGATCGAAGAAATTCTATACAGAAATTTTAGGATTTTCGATTATTGAAGAAACATTTAGGGCGGCGAGAAATTCTTATAAATTAGATTTAAGAGTCAGCGATACAGTTCAAATTGAATTATTTTCTTTTCCCACGCCGCCGTCAAGACCGAGTAAACCGGAAGCTTGTGGATTGAGGCATTTAGCTTTTGCTGTTGACGATCTCGATCGCGCTGTTACGGAGCTAACTGCTCAGAGAGTGCAGGTAGAAGATATTAGAATAGACGAAATTACGGGTAAACGTTTTACTTTTTTTCAAGACCCAGATAATTTACCACTAGAACTGTATGAAAATTAATATGTTTGTTCCTCTTAAAGAAGATCTAACGAATATGGGACGAATAAAATTCGCGGCTACACAAACGAAGTCCGCACATGCGGACTATAGGACAATTGATTGTTTTAAATTTTGTCTACCAACAAGGAGTTTTTTAACTCTGATTTTGACTTGTAGTTTATTTTTGTGTTTTAGCGTTAATTTTATTTCTAGTGCTGTAGCTGCACCGAGTCAGATTGCTGAAAATGTAGACGCGAACAGTCAAAGCGATCGCGTGCCTCCTAAAGTTGTTAAAGCTGTCATTGCCGATCTGACTAAGCTGCAAAATCTTCCTCCAGAGAAACTAAAAGTGACTAAATACAGTCGCGAAAGTTGGTCTGATGGTTGTTTGGGACTACCTCAACCGGAAGAAATTTGCTCGCAGGCGATCGTTGAAGGTTGGCGGGTTGTGGTGTCGGACGGTAGCCAAAAATGGATTTATCGTACTGATAATAGCGGGAGAAATGTGCGATTAGAAGCACCGCAGTCAAAAGTCAAAAGTTAAAAGTTAAAAGTTAAAAATTTAAAATTGTTGTCAGGGAGCAGTTCGTAGTGCAAAATTTAGTTAGTTCTAAGTTGAAAGAACTTGTTTGTGAATGAGTATAAGTTTTAAACGGAATCTCCGATGGGAGCGCTGTTGTAACTACCAAAAATAGCTTCCAAGTTACGATAATATTTAACTTCTATTAGGTTATAAAATGGATCTTCTAGGAAAAACGTGTAGTGTTCTAGGGGAGAATCAACAAAGCGCTGTTTGGGTGTTTCTCTAAATTTAAGTTGCTGGTGTTGCGATCGCTCTAATAAATTTTCCCATTCCAATTTAGAGGAAAAAATTAAACCAAAGTGTCTGGGATAGACACCACGCTGTGGAGCCAGAGGTTCTTTAGTCATATGAGCTACTAGCTGATGCCCGTAAAGATTTAAAATCAAAGCATGGGGAGTTTCACGACCGGGAATGCAACCCAAACCATCGATATAGAAGGCTTTTGTCGGGGCAATGTCGGTGATGGGAAAGGCAAGATGAAAAATGGTTTGATTCATATACAACCCGCAATTTTTTAAGATTCTGGCAAAATTCAGATGACTAATAACTTATCCTTGATACTTTCAAGCCCATCGTTCCTCAATTCCGTACTAGTTGCTGTCGGAGTGCATACAGTTTTATTAGGTATAGCCTGGATTGCTCCTAAAAAGTTGCTAACTCCGGCTGGGCTATTGCACGCTTTATTCTTGGGTGTTCTCTTGTACTTGAGTGTAGGTTGGCAGGGTGAATTAGTTGTCATATTCTACTTTCTTGTCGGTTCTGCTGTGACATACATCGGTATGGCACAAAAGGAAGCAGAAGGAATTGCAGAAAAGCGTTCTGGTGCGAGGGGTCCAGAGAATGTCTGGAGTTCGGCATTGACGGGGGCGCTGTGTGCAGTGGGAATTGCGATAACTTCGTTAAGCTTCGCTAACGCGACTACCTTTGTGGCTCATTCAAGTCCGATTGTGTCTCTACTGTTATTAGGTTTTGTCGCGAGTTTCAGCACCAAACTTTCCGATACCTGTGCCACTGAAGTTGGAAAAGCTTACGGTCAGAGGACATTTTTAATTACGACTCTACAACCCGTGGCAAGAGGAACGGAAGGGGCTGTCAGCTTAGAGGGGACGTTGGCTGGTGTAACGGGTTCGGTAGCGATCGCCATGCTAGCTTGGGGACTCGGTTTAATCGATTTACGAGGCATACTCTGGTGTGTCATCGCTGCCTTTATTGCCACTAATATTGAAAGCTTAATTGGCGCAACGGTAGAAGGTAAAGTTAGTTGGCTGACTCATGATGTTGTCAATTTTTTGAATACGTTAATTGGGGCGATCGTAGCGATATTGCTCGCTTTAATTTGGCAATTGTTAATAGTTAATGGTTAATGGTTGACTATCGGCTCAATTTCTTCTACCAACAACCATCTACCTGCATGGTTTAACCGCCCGTAAACCGCGATTGGTTGGTTATCTGGATAGATTTGTAGTTTTTCGTCAATGGGCGATCGCAAAGTTACCAGCGTCCAATCGTGTCCCTGTAATTCTTCAGGTGTGGATATAGTCAATGTATAGTCTTGCACGTCCCGACGATGGAAAATACCTGAGTAATGGCTAATTGGTAGTTGGTAGTTGGTAGTTGGTAGTTGGTAGTTGTGTGGTGAGTGAATTGACTGCTCCTCTGCCCCTCTGCCCCTCTGCTCCTCTGCTCCTCTGCTCGCCAAACTGAGAGGGCAATTTCCAGTAGCAGGATACTCCTCTGGGCGATCGAGGTAGTAGCGTTGCCATTCTAACCAGTCAGGAGATGCGGGTGATGAGTTGAATAAAGGCACGATCGCCGCTGGACAGCGCGGCTCTTGTAATAGAGCTTCTTGTACGTCTCTTACGGGTAATTCTCGCGGCTGACAACCCCTAGAAATACACATGGCTGCTGCCATTCCAGCAGCCTGTCCGAGATTCATCACCACTGGCTGCAAGCGCGTCGCACCATTGGCAATGTGAGAGACAGAAATATTCTTTTCACACGCTAAGAAGCCGTCGATCGCTGCCGGAATTAGACAATGATAGGGTATGGTAAAAGGCGTTCCCGTCCAGCGCCCTCCCCAGCGAATGGATTTCGATCGTAGGGGAAAATCGAAACCCGGGTAGTGGTGGTCGTTGGCATAGTTACCAATTGCGATCGCGTTGACTTTATCTATACTATCGACTGGTAAAGCAGCGACTCGACCTTCAGCTAAGGGTAAAATATCCTGTTCTCGCACCGTAGCCATGCCAACAACGCGCCGACTCTCGCGGTAGTAAGGGTGGAGAGCGAAAGAATTCGGAATTTGGAATTCGGAATTCGGAACTTGGAATTGGTGATTACTTCTCTGCTCTATTCCCCGACTCCCGACTCTCGACTCCCGACTCTCGCAAGCCGGAAATACACCTTCAGCCAAACCATATCGCCTTCCAAGTTGGGTTTGAATATAGTGTAAGAAGCCCTGCGTATGCCACAAACTTTCTTGCAGAAACTCAGATCTAGCCGTGGTGGAGGTAACTAGTCGGTCTAAACCTTCGCCGTAGTCGTTGCCGCAGATGGGCCAATTGAGCATGAATAAATCGCCTGGTAAGCGCCCGTAGTCAAGAAATTGTTCGGCTCCGTAACTTTCCCAGGCTCCAGCAAATATTTCTGGACTGTATGACGGTGGTGGGAGAATAACGGGAGCGATCGCGTCCCCAAAATCTTGCATGAGTCCTACCCAAGTGGGCGCTTGAACTGGGTATTTTGTCGTTAGCTCGTTTGGAGCAATTGGGGCGCTGGGTTCTCCCCATTGCGATCGCCATTCCCAACCCCAACGGTACGGAATCTCGGCTAAAGCCAATAAATCCCCTAACTCCGTAGCATCAATGGTAATTTCGGCAGTAACTGTAAACTCTGCAAATTCTACCCCAAAAATGCGATCGCCTTGGCGTAAAACGGCTTGCGGTACTTGTCCCACCAGCCAATTCAAGTTAGGCAATTCTTGTACCCATCGAGCAAAAATCTGCGCTCCTATACGCGGGTCGAAGCTAAAAAAGCTCACCCAGCTATGGTCTAATCCTTCCGGCTGGCATTGCTGCAATTCCCGCAAAAATGCTCCCCACAAGCCTGTTTGCCATGCTTCTAATTCGTTACCATCAGGAACCGATACCCCAGCTGATGTCAGCATACCTCCTAACCAAGGAAATTCACTGACCAGCATTGTTTTTGCACCAGAGCGCGCTGCTTGGATTGCCGCAGCCGTACCGCCAGTACCACCGCCAACGACTAGGACATCGGTATGAAATTGAGAATTCATTCAGTCATTAGGGAGTAGAGAGCAGGGAGTAGGGAATAACTTATAATTTGCCAATGACCAATGACAACTTGCTATTCCCAAATTTTGATTGTCCGATCTTTGCTGCTGCTAACTAAAGTTTGACCTCTGGGGCTAGGCACGATCGCTAATACCCAGTCGGTGTGAGCTAGTAGATCGTGTAGGAGTTGTCCCGATTGCGGCTGCCAAATTTTGATCGTGCGATCGAGGCTTGCACTCATTAGGGTATTACCATCATGACCGTAAGCAATCGCAACAGTTCTATGCTCGTGTTCTGCCAGCGTTTGTAGTTGCTCTCCAGTTCGCCAGTTCCAAATCTTCACGGTTTTATCCCAACTCGTGCTAGCCAGATGTTGTCCGTCGGGGCTAAAGGTAATTGCCCTGACTGCATCAGTATGCCCGGTCAGCGTGCGTAGTAGTCTTCCTGTAGCTAAATCCCATAACTTAATCGTGCGATCGATGCTGCCAGTAGCAAAAGTTTGCCCGTTAGGACTTACAGCCAAGGAAAACACCCGGCGATCGTGTGCTGGAAGCGTGCGATGCAGTTGTCCGTTCTGGGCGTTCCACAGCTTGACGGTTCCATCTTCTCCCGCACTAAAAAGCGTTTGTCCGTCTTGACTGATGGCAACAGTCCATACAGGTCCCCCATGTCCGAGCAGCCTTCCCAAGGGTCTGCCTGTTGTGATATTCCACAGCCGTACCGTTTTTTCGCCGCCACCGCTCACCAAAATTTGTCCATCTTGACTCAGAGCGATCGCCCGTACTGTATCTGTATGCCCGGTAAGCGTGCGCTGTAACTCTCTAGTTTGTAAATCCCATACCTTAATCGTTTTATCTGCACTACCACTGACCAACGTACGTCCATCTTGGCTGACAGCGATCGCCCATACTGAATCTGTGTGTCCGGTTAAAGTTTGAGTCAACGTATAGCGATCGGACAGCCGATTCGAGGCGATCGCGGCAAATTGTGCTTTAGGTGGCGCGATCGGTGGCACAGCCTTCGCTCCTGGTCGAAGAGCGTAATACAAGCCTAGAATTAATCCCAGCGCCGAAGTAATGCCAATTGCCATCCCCAACCATAGCGCTATCTGTTGCTGCCCTCCAGTTGATGTTCTTCTCGACTTCGTTCCCGATCCATTCACCGCCGATGCATGGTGACTACTAGAATTTGGAGCAGTTGAGGCAGAATTTGGGGCAGAACTTCTTGAGATAGGTGTTGGTTGTGACAGTGCTGCTGTTGGTAGGAGTGGTTGGAGATCCGCTAGGACTTCAGTTGCTGATTGGTAGCGCTCGGTGAAATGGTAGCGTACCATTTGATTCAAAATCGATCCCAAAGCTAGAGTGACATTTGTGAGATGTTGCCAAATGACTTCCCCACTGTCGGCATCTTCTAGAAGCATTGTTGGTTGCATTCCAGTCAACGCTTGGATCGCAATCATTCCCAAGGCATAAATGTCGCTATTCGGGCGAGGACGACCTCGGCTTTGTTCGCTGGGCATATAGCCTGGCGTGCCGATCGCCATTGTCGCTGGAATTCCCATAGCAAAGTTGGCATTGGTTTGTCCTGCGGCAGTGACAACTTGCGTCCATGCCTGCTTGACCGACCCAAAATCGATCAGTACCAACTTGCCGTCGCTGTCACGCTGAATTAAGTTACTGGGTTTAATATCGCGGTGAATTAGCCCGTGGGCGTGAATCACTTCTAGAATAGTAAGGACTTCCTGTAAAAAATCGATGACTTGGGTTTCACTCCAGCGTACTCCTGGAGCCAAAACTCGATTCAGAGGCTGTCCGTGAATGTATTCTAATACCAGATAAAATTGTTGATCTAGCTCGAAATAGTTTAACAATTGCGGTACTTGGGAATAAGTACTCAATTTTTCTAGCGCTGCGACTTCACGAGTAAATACACGCCGTAGAGAAGACAGGGAGCTAGTGCGACCGGATGGTCCAGGCAAGAGATGTTTGACAATACATGCTTGCGGTGAGGGGGTAACGAGATCTTGTGCCAGATAGGTCTGACAGTAATCGCTACTACTAAGGATTTGGACGATCTGGTATTGCCCTTTGATAATTTCACCTAGCATTGTGGCAGTTGCAAAAGCAGTGGCAATGATTGGGCGTTTTTAGTGTTAGTTAATCATAGCGATAGCTGGCGGTTCTGGCGATGAATCTCTCTGTCGATCGCCGTAACATAACCAAATCTCATCACGGTTCCAAAATGATTCTAGCTTGCAAAAGAAACCGGGAGTCGGGAGTCGTTGGGGGACAAGGAGAAGAGAGCTGAGGAGGCGCTCGGGAACTGAGGGAGCTGAGGGAGTGAAAAGAGCAGGGGAGCAGAGGGGCAGGGGAGCAGAGGAGATAAAATAACTAACTGGTCACTGGTCACTGTCACCCCACACCCTACACCCTACACCCTTTCTTCACTACTCCCTGCTCCCTATTAACTGCTACATTCTAAAGTACTGGATTAATGACTACAAGCTATGAAAGCCCAGGTATTTCGCGGTGTGGATCGATTGAGTTATGAGGAATTACCCGTACCAGCTATTGAAGCGGATGAAGTCTTGGTGCAAGTGCGGGTTGTTGGCTTATGTCAATCAGATATCAAAAAAATTCGCTATCCCCTCTACGAACCACCGCGCATTTTTGGGCATGAAACGGCTGGAGTTGTCGCCGCAATCGGAAAACAAGTTAGCGATTGGCAAGTAGGACAGCGAGTCGTGGTGATGCACCACATTCCCTGTATGCGTTGTCGCTATTGCCTGAATGATAATTTTTCCATGTGCGATATCTATAAAAATATCTCTACAACGGCTGGTTTTGTGCCTAGTGGGGGTGGATTTGCTGAATATGTGAAAATACCCGGTCACATTGTCCGCAATGGTGGCTTGATTCCGATTCCCGATCGCGTTAGCTTTGAGCAAGCGAGTTTTGTCGAGCCAACGAATTGCTGTCTCAAAGCAGTCAAAAAGGCACAAATTGCCCCGGGACAAACGGTATTAGTGACTGGTGCGGGTCCCATCGGACTGATGTTCGTGATGTTAGTTAAATACTTCGGTGCAAGGGCGATCGCTACCGATTTATTACCATCGCGGCTCGAAAAAGCTTTACAATTAGGAGCCGATGCTGCTTTTGATGCGCGCGATCGCGACTTAAGCACTAAAATTCAAGCTTTAACAAACGGTTTGGGAGTCGATACGACTCTACTTGCCGTCCCTAGTGAAAAGGCGTTTGCTCAAGCTCTCGATTGCACGCGCAAGGGTGGTAAGATTCTGTTTTTTGCCGAATTTCCCGACGAGGTTGAAATTTCCCTCAATCCTAATATTATCTATCGCCGCGAAATCGATTTAATTGGCAGTTATAGTTCTTCTTATCGCCTGCAAAGTCTTGCTGTCGATCTTGTTTTCAATCGCTGCATTGACGTTGATGCCTTAATCAGCGATCGCTATCCCCTACAACAACTCTCAGCAGCCGTAGAGCAAGCTGTCAACCCTACGCCCGATACTTATAAGATTCTCATCTATCCCCAGTAGAAGAACTTGAGGGATATGGAGGCAGGGGAGCAGAGGGGCAATTCAAAATTCACGCATTCAAAATTCATTTCCAATTCTCCCCACTACACCCCATACCCCACACCCTACTTGCTACTAGCCACTAGCCACCAGCCGCTAGCCACTTCTGACTTACGACTTCTATTTTGCGCCTTTTATCTTTATCATCTATCTATTAGCAGATGTTTGGCGCTAAGTTTGATTCAGCTAAATTTTTAACATGGACTCATCTTTTCCGACCCGGGGACAATTAGAACGCACTCTATCGCAACGCATTCAAGCGCTGTATCGCGCTCAGTTAGAGCATCGACCAAGCCAAGTTTTTTGTCAAATGTTTGATGAAAAAATTGCGATTATTCTGGAAGATGCAGTAACTCAGCCGGAACAACTGCTAGTAGAAAGCGGTAAAGAAGAATTAGGCGAAAAAGTTAGAGAAGAATTAGATCAAGCACTTCAACCCCAACTAAAAGACCTAATTGAGGAAGTTGTAGGTGTAGAAGTATTGGATATTCTGAGTAATACCAAAATAGAGACGGGTCGGACTGCAACAGTTGCTATCTTAGCTAGCCCGCCGTCTGTACGCAATTCTTAGTTTAGTTGTTGATAGATCGATGGTAGAGCGTTCTTGGCTGCGATTGTCAACCATTAACTATCAACTATCAACCATTAGCTATCAACTCTTCCTATTCCACCAAAGGCATACTTCCGAATTACCGTTTCTAATTGGACAATATCATAAGGTTTGATCGCGCATTCTACGCAGCCTGCGGTAATGAAACTTTCTTTATCTTCAGTTCTTGCCATTGCCGTTACCGCAATAATTGGAATTGCTTGAGTTTGCGGGTCTTGTTTGAGAGTTCGCGTCACATCTATACCGCTAATATCTGGCAGCATCATGTCTAACAAAATTAAGCTGGGACGATAGCTTTTTGCCTTGAGAATGGCACTCTTTCCATCAACCGCAGTGATATAGTCGCAATCGGCGATCGCTAAAATTTGGGCGAGTAACTGCAAGTTATCATCGTTATCATCTACAGCTAAAACAAGCGGCTGAAAAGAATCTGCCTCTAGAGAGAAACTAAAACGAGTTTGCATGTCCATAATACGTTTGGAGCTAGTCGTAGAAGTAAGAAAATTTTTGTTGCACGACATGACAACAAAGATGGTTGCTTCTACGACGAGGCATTCCCCCTAGCGGCGATCGCAATCGGCGCTGGTGATGAATTGGCTCGTACTAGCCGCTGTAGGTTGCTCGTCTTCGTACTCAGTACGATTGTAAGTAGCAAGCTAGCAACAGCAAGCAACAACATTGAATTTTACTGCAATTTGTAATTTTTGCTACGCATACCAAAAATTACGCCAATAGACAATCTCATGCTGGTTGAGAGCTACAAATTGTCATAAATGAAAATATATCATTAAATTTCTCGATTTTGGCAAGAAATAGCAAATTTTGGACGGCGATCGCGTATCATAGCTAACTAAGGTTAAAGTGTAGCCATATACAGCCTTAAATTTCGCGTTCAGGCAATCTTTTAATAGTTATCAGTTGACAGTTTATCAGTGAAGAAAGAGTATAGGGTGTAATGAGCGGCAAGTAATTTAATTGTGATTTGTGACTGGTAACTTACCTTGCGCCCTGCTCCCTGCTCCCTTATAAAGATCTACATCTCAAGGCTGATTAATGCGATCGCTTATACTGATAAATTTTAGGAAAATTTACTTATTCGTTTTTGCTGCTGGCACGATATGGAAGAATCGTTATCTCCCACGTTAGAGCAGCTACAACAAGAGTTAGTACAGCAAGTTATAGAACTTTACCGTACTCACCTCGGATACAAGCTGCCCCAAGTTTCTTGTCATATTGTCGATCGAACAGTCACAATATTGGCAGATGATTCTATTACCCGATTAGAACAGTTTTTAGGAGAAAATCAACAGACAGATCTTGCTTCACAAGTTAGAACTAACTTGCTCAAATTCTTAGAACCGCACCTGCAATCTTTAATTGAACAGACGATTGGCGTACCTGTAGTGGACGTAATTTGCAACAGTACATTTGAAACTGGTCGTACTAGCATTGTTGCTCTTTTGGATAGCGCTCCCAACATCTCAGGTTTAGACACTACAAGGCGAGTCAAACAAAGGCTAAAGTCGGATTCAAACCCAGATAGCGACAAATAACAGCTTCTAAATCGTCTAGCATATAAGGCTTACTAATATAAGCACTACAGCCTGCTGCGAGTAAACTTTCTCGATCTTCGGCTCGTGCTAATGCTGTTACTGCAATGACGGTGATGTTTTGCGTCTGCGGGTTTTGCTTGAGCATCCGGGTAATTTCCGTACCGCAGATGTCCGGTAATAATATGTCCAGCAAGATGAGGTCGGGGCGTTGCTGTTGGGCAATGCTAATCGTGGAGCGCCCATCTTTTGCGGTGATGATATGACAATTTAGAGGGTAAAGAACTTCAGTCAGTAGCTCTAAATTATCTTCATCATCATCTACAGCCAAAATCAGGGGTTGATGCATTTTTGACAGGTAATTATTCTGAGCTAGGAGTTCCAAAACCATCCTCCAGTGTGGAAAGTTGCCAAGTTACAAACAAAATTTATCTCTAGAGGATAAAAGGCACTCCCCAAGCGGCGATCCGGCGCTTGCAATGGACTGGCTCTCAACTACATTTTTGCTAGATGTTGTTTTGAATTTAAGGCTTAACTCTTTTAAGCAAAAAGGTTTTAAGCAAAAAGGACACAATTAAATCAACTGAAGTTATGATGACTGATGCAATTCTAGCTCAATTCAACCTGAAAGATAAATTTCTCATGAACTTAGTTGAATAATTTTGTAGCAATTGTTACATCTGTGAACATTAGCGAACATTTGTAGAGTACAGTATCTAAGCTAAATTAGTACAAACCTCTACAAAATATGGCTTAAATTTAAGCTTTTTTTTAGAATAGACAATTATTCAAGATATGGCAAGGTTTGCAGCTACCAATAACCTAGCCATATTATTTCACTATCAAAAAGTTGTAGTTATTTATACATTTATTTGAACGCTTGCGGCGGTAAAGAGGTAATTTTCTAGCAAAAATAGAAATGTGGAGGGGACAAGGGAGATAAGAGAGCTGAGGGAGCTGAGGGAGACAAGGAGGACAAGGGAGACAAGGGAGAAATTTAATCCAAAATCTAAAATCCAAAATTCAATTCACACCCCACACCCTACACCCCATTCTTCACTGGTCACTGGTCACTGATAACTGATAACTATTTACCCTTACCCCTCATTTTGGAGGTTTGAGTTATGGCGATCGCAACGATTAATCCGGCAACTGGGGAAACAATTGAAACTTTTACAGCGCTAAGCGAGGCAGAAATAGCCACGAAATTAGAGTTGGCACAACAGGCTTTCGAGCAATATCGACGAGTGCCGATGCAGCAAAAATCTCAGTGGATGAATGCCGCAGCCGAGATTTTGGAACGCGACAAAGAAAAATTTGGCAAATTGATGACCCTGGAAATGGGTAAGACTGTAAAAAGCGCGATCGCCGAAGTCGAAAAGTGCGCTTTGGTCTGTCGTTACTATGCCGAACGCGCAGCTGAATTTTTAGCAGACGTATCGGTAGGAACAGATGCCAGCCACAGTTTCGTCCGCTATCAACCACTAGGAATTATCCTCGCGGTGATGCCGTGGAATTTTCCCTTTTGGCAAGTCTTTCGCTTCGCCGCACCAGCTTTGATGGCAGGTAATGTCGGTCTGCTCAAACACGCTTCTAACGTACCGCAATGCGCTCTAGCAATTGAAGAGATCTTTGAAGAGGCAGGATTTCCTACAGGAGTCTTCCAAACTTTACTAGTAGGGTCGCAACAGGTAGCGGCAATTATCGCCGACCCACGAGTCAAAGCTGCCACTTTAACAGGTAGCGAACCAGCGGGAGCGAGTTTAGCAGCAGCGGCGGGCAAACAAATTAAGAAAACAGTGTTGGAATTGGGGGGAAGCGATCCATTTATTGTCATGCCGAGTGCCGACATCGAAGCAGCTGCTAGCACGGCTGTCACTGCCAGAATGTTGTGTAACGGTCAATCGTGTATTGCCGCAAAAAGATTTATCATTACCGAGGCGATCGCCGAGCAATTTGAAAAACTTTTGGTAGCAAAATTTGCGGCGCTCAAAGTTGGCGATCCAATGTTACCTGATACAGATGTCGGTCCCCTAGCTACGCCAAGTATGCTAGAAGATATAGACCACCAAGTACAGGAGTGCGTCAAGGTGGGGGCAAAAGTTTTAATTGGAGGTCAACCGCCAGCCGAACGAGCGGGAAACTTCTACCTGCCGACGATTGTGAGTCAAATTCCGGTGGATGCAGCGATCGCCCAAGAAGAATTTTTTGGTCCGGTAGCTCTGCTTTTTCGAGTTGCAGATCTAGACGCAGCGATTCAACTTGCCAATGCTACCCCGTTCGGCTTGGGAGCGAGTATTTGGACGCAAGACGCAACAGAAAGAGACAGAGCGATCACGGAAATTGAAGCAGGATCGGTGTTTGTTAACGGTATGGTCAAATCAGACCCCAGGCTACCTTTTGGTGGCATTAAGCACTCTGGATACGGCAGGGAACTGAGCATTCAGGGTATACATGAGTTCGTGAATGTTAAAACTGTGTGGATAAAGTAAGAGGGGTTAGGAGCGAGGAGTGAGGGGTTAGGGATAAGAGGCAAGAGGTAAGAAGCATTAGTTAGTTTTGACTTTTAACTTTTAACTTTTGACTTTTCCCGACTCCCGACTCCCGACTCCCCACAAACAAGGAGAAAGGTAGATGAATACGGCAGAACTGTTAGTGCAATGTTTGGAAAATGAAGGCGTGGAATACGTGTTTGGTTTACCAGGGGAAGAGAACCTACACGTTTTGGAGGCGTTGAAGAAATCTTCCATTCAATTCATTACCACCCGTCACGAACAGGGTGCAGCGTTCATGGCGGATGTTTACGGACGCTTGACAGGGAAAGCTGGAGTATGCCTCTCTACCTTGGGTCCAGGGGCAACTAATTTGATGACAGGGGTAGCGGATGCAAATTTAGATGGTGCGCCACTGGTGGCGATTACCGGACAGGTGGGGACGGATCGGATGCATATCGAATCTCACCAATACTTAGATTTGGTGGCTATGTTTGCCCCCGTAACGAAGTGGAGCGCCCAGATCGTTCGCCCCAGCATTACACCAGAGCTGGTTCGCAGGGCATTCAAGCGATCGCAAAGTGAAAAACCTGGTGCGGTGCATATTGACGTACCAGAGAACATCGCGGCGATGCCAGCGGCAGGTATGCCTCTGAGTATAACTGGCTTAGAAAAAACTTATGCTTCATTTCACAGTATTAACGAGGCAGCTGAGGCAATTTCTAAAGCTCACAATCCCTTAATCTTAGTTGGTAATGGCGCAATTCGGGCAAATGCCAGCGAAGCAGTAACGGAATTTGCTACGCGCTTGAATATTCCTGTTATCAACACTTTTATGGGTAAAGGCGTAATTCCTTACACCCATCCTTTAGCTTTGTGGGCAGTAGGATTGCAACTGCGAGATTTTATTAATTGCGCTTTTGACAATACAGATTTAGTTATTTCTATTGGTTATGACTTGATCGAGTATTCGCCCAAACGCTGGAACCCAGCAGGTGAGATCCCCATCGTCCATGTCGGAGCAAATCCAGCCGAAATTGATAGTAGCTACATTCCATTGGCGGAAGTCGTAGGGGATATTTCTGATTCCTTGAATGAAATTTTGCAACGCGCCGATCGCAGTGGCAAGCCGAATCCTTACGCTTTGGAACTGCAAGCAGATATTCGCGCTGATTACGAACACTATGCTAACGATCCTGGCTATCCGATCAAGCCGCAAAAATTAATTTACGACCTGCGGCAGGTGTTAGGACCAGAAGATATTTTAATTTCTGATGTTGGGGCGCATAAGATGTGGATTGCCCGCAATTATCATTGCGATCGCCCCAATACTTGTTTAATCTCTAATGGTTTTGCGGCGATGGGAATTGCAATTCCAGGGGCGATCGCGGCTAAGCTAGTTTATCCCGATCGCAAAGTGATTGCCGCTACTGGTGACGGTGGTTTCATGATGAATTGTCAGGAGTTGGAAACAGCCTTGCGTGTCGGACACCCATTTGTCACCCTAATTTTTAATGATGGCGGCTACGGCTTAATTGAATGGAAGCAGCACAATCAATTCGGCGAATCAACCTACGTCCACTTTGGCAATCCAGATTTTGTCAAATTAGCTGAAAGTATGGGACTAAAAGGCTACCGTGTAGAATCGGCAACTGATTTGATCCCCATGCTCAAGGCTGCTTTAGCTGATGATGTCCCAGCCGTAATCGATTGTCCTGTAGACTACCGTGAAAACCTACGCTTGACACAAAAATCTGGGGATCTTAGCTGCAAGCTGTGGGAGTAGTCAGAAGTCAAAAGTCAAGATGGTAGTTGGCAATGGGTAATTGGTAGTGGTGAGTGATGAATGGGGTGTAGGGTGTGGGGTGTAGGGTGTGGGGAATTAATTGCGAATTGCGAATTGTGAATTGCTCC
>NZ_PYCI01000139.1:0-17185 GCF_003015105.1 Chroococcidiopsis sp. CCALA 051
TTTGTTCTAAAAGGCACTCTATCGGTTCGATGGCTTTTCTGTCTACTGCCAAGCGCCAAAAACTGTCCGAAGTATTGTAATTAACATTGCTTGATGAATATGAGAGATAGCTTTAGCGAGGCTTTGTTGTTTTTGTCGGTTATCTTCTACTAATAAAAAGAGATACCCAAGTTGCCCAGAGATAATATCCAAACGATGCTCAACACGATCTAAAGTAGCTCCGACTTGGCTAAAACCTTCTTTTATACCACCCTCAATCCGATATAAGCTTGCTTCAATTCGGTCAAAACCTTCTTCCATAGACTGTTGAAGATGACCTAATTGCTTTTGAATTTGGTGTAATTTATAGCCCATGTAGGCGAAGCCAAGAATACTAACACCAAGGTTTAAAACACTTGCTCCAGCAGCTATTTGAGTTAAACCCATTACTGAGGATAAAGTTTTTTCAATACCTATTAATTTATAATAATTAACACCTTCACCAATGACCTTAGCTCCGTTAATTACTGTATTAGTCAGTCCTGGCGCTTCTACTAAATGGCGGACAATTTGACCTGCATTTTCTGTACCAGCAGCCCAACGAATAACGCTACCATAGCGTTTCATGGAACCATCTAACAAACCTTTGATAATATATGGATTGTTTACTAAAAGAGTTGTATCAATTAACATTTTATGCTCACCTTTATCGGTTATAAACTTCAAAATTTTCGTATGCTTCCATTTGAAGTCGATCGGATATAGTAAAATCAACGACTAAATCAGGTAATTTGCGAAAAGCGTCGTATCTATCAAGTTGATTAGTATTAGACTTAAATCCTGCTTCACTTTGTTTTAGCTCAAGATAGACTAATTTAATGTCGTATTCTGACTCTCCTGTTATTACTAAATAGTTTTTGAGATTTGCTTTTTTTTGATTAAAGCTACTTTCAGAACCTAACCATAAATATTTTGTAACTTTATAAAGTTTTTCTGCATCATTAATATCAATACTTCTCTTAGCTTCTAATGACTCAAGAAAATCTGCTTGTGAGGCAGAAGCTACTAAAACTAAAAATTGCTTAGTAATTGTGCGTACTAAAGATGACGAATGATGAGAAGTGTATTCATTTTGCCTAGGTTCTTGTCTAAGAGTAGGTTGTTTTGTTTGTTGAATTTGTTTTTGGTGATTAGTTTTGTAAAGCCAATAACCAACTGCTGTAACACCGAAAGCGATCGTTACTATAAGTCTCATATTTCCACTCCTTACATTCATTTTATTGAAAAAATGATTTATGTATTGATAAAAATGATTTTTTATTATAAGTGGTGTTGGAAGTTCACCAATTCCTATTGATATCTTCAAGGTTTTATTCTCTTGTATAGCTTCATGCCAGATAAGTTCTGTCAATTCTTTTACAGGTTCTAGCCGACATCCCCAAAAAATATAGTTGGTTATATCCTTAGAAATTTCCAGTTCACTACACCATAATTCGATAGCGTAACTTAACTTAGTGTTAAAAGTAATATTTCCAGATGTACGAGCATCTTTCCTTTCAACCTCGAAGCTAACTTTTTCGGAAATTCTTTCTAAAATTTCAACAAAACTCATGATATATTACTCGTTCAACCAAAAACTTTCTGCGCGGTAAATCAAATGTAAATAATCGTAATTCAAGTAGATTTAAGTTTGGCGAGAATTTTCTTTTAATATATGGCAAATGGCTGTTGCATTATTTTTTTTAACTTCAAAATCATTCCAAAACTGTTTCTCATCCTCAAAATTATCTTCAAGAATGCTTAACTGCTTGTCTAAAGCACGTTCGGTTAGATTAGTAATATCATTAACCGAATCTTCAAAGATATAACTGACATAATCTAAACGATCGAGTATCCAGTCTCGTAAAATATCCCATAAACTTCCTTTTCCTTTCTCAATTCCACTTAACCATTGTTTTGCCATTAAATCTGGCGATGGAAGGAAAAGTTCAATATATTCTACATCTGCGGTAACATCACGACTTACGGACTCTGTATAACTACGGGTTACAGGTCTTGTTTTAGTTCTACTTTTTGTACTTGAGAAACACGAACCACTTTGATAATATTCTGTATAGCTTTCATGTTCTATTTTTGTACGTGTTACGTTTTCGGTTTCCTGTCCAACTACTTCTGTCTTTTTAGAACGATTTTGCTTAATAGTGTCTGAAATTTCAAAAAATTTTTCAGGTAAAGTTGGTAGGTTTTGAGCTAATTTATTACGTAAATCACTTATTACTGCTTTTTCAAAGTCAAATGCAGAGTTAAGGCTGTCTTCAGACAAACAAATTTTCAATCTCTCAATTTGTTCATTAACTAATGATTCTAAAGCCTGTTCAAATTGCTGCGCTTTTCCTTGGAGAAAGAACTCTGCTCTGGCTGATATAGCTGCTCTCATAGTGTGATATAAGAGACGAACATGGCGTTCATCATGCTCCAGTTCTTTCTGTCCTTTCTCATCATCAGCACGTACACGCTTAACTAAATATTCTAACTCACGAGAAAATTGGCTTATTCTTCGACTAACATTATCGTAGGTTTTTGCGATATCGTCAGCTAAAGAAGGTGATATAACTTCCCGTAGCTTATCTCTTAGTTCAAAAGCTCCTTGATTATTTTTAAGAGCATCACGAACTGGAACAATTAAAACATCTGTTAAGTCTCCTTCTACCTCGCTGACAGTATCAAAAATTAGAGAAAACCCATTACGACCTTTTTGTTCGGCATTTTTTTTAACCATAAGTCTAGCTTGAGGATCGTCAGTTTTTAATCCTCCTATTAAATGTTCAATTTCAGATTTAAACCCCCTTCCTATTTTGGAGATATTTTTGTGCAAATTTTGTTTAATTTGGTTTAATTTCTCTCTTTCTTCTTCAACTTGTTTTTGGTTGTAAATCTGTCGTGTTTGAATTAGGATATCTAGTAATTGTGATAAAGTCGAGTAGTTATCAAATACATCCAATAAAGCTGGAAGTATTACCAGTTCTGCAAATGATTCTTGCACTCGGATATGGAAGCGTTCCCAAAGCTCTCTACCACCGCTCCATTCCAAACAATAGCGGAGAATTTGCCGCATGGTTTCATCATCAATAGGCTGATTATCTTCTATCCGATCTTCAAGATCGCGAAACCAATATTTCAGTTCTCGGTTTTCTTTAGTGTTTAATTTAATCACCCCAGCACAGTCTTGAAGCATTGCTTGGATGAATTTTAACCGTGTCTGTCGATCTACTTTCGATGATTCGTTAAAAGCTCCTGACCCCCATGCACATTGGGCGTAATATAAAAGACGAGCATTAAAAGGCAAAACTTCAGGAAGCTCTGGAAGTGATAAAACATCTTTAATTTCTTCTCTTAACTTGTGAATTCGCACTTCTAAGGGGAAATCGTCTGCTCCTCGTTGATCGACCCGATTCAAGATAAAAATCATTGAATCTGTGCGTCCCTGTAAATATTCGACAACTTTCTTTAATTCTTCTAATAGGCGTTTTCTGCGATCGTCATCCACTTGCATATAGTCTAAAGCAACTAGACTAAAAGCTTTATTAACTTGCTTTTGGATAGTTGCTAAATTAGTTCTATCTTGTACTGATTTAAGTCCAGGTAAATCAATTAGCTCTACGCCTATTCCTTGAGGTAAGCCTAGTAAGGAAGAATCGCAAGCAGGTAAAAGAGGAACATAAGCTGCTACTTGTGGCGCAACATACTCTCGCTTTCTACGTGCATCGTGGTATGAGTGCATTACTGTGCGAATACGTTGATATAAATCTTCATCACTTAAGCCCGTCCATTCACCAGTTTCCCAAGCAGCTTCCTCTGTTTCTGCAATGAATAGTCTTCGTTCCTGAGAATGTTTTAGAGTAAGAACTCCACCACTCATCTCACCTGCTTCAATTGGTGCAATTTTATGACCAATCAGCGCATTAACAATGGTTGATTTTCCAGAAGAAGTTGTTCCAATAGTTGCAATGCTAAAGTTAGGATTTTTTAATCGTTGAACTGCTTCTTGATAAACAGTTAAAAAGCTTGTTAAAGAAGATTTAATACTGGGATCGTCAAAAATATCAGGAGATGAGTTAACTAAATGAGAAACTGAGTTACCTAAATCTTGTAAAAGATTACGAATATTGTTTAATTTAAAATCAATATTAAATTCCATTAAATCTTCTCTCAAATCGCTTAATTTGAAAATGACACCAAGTCTGATGATGCTATTGAAGCGGTGGTTGCAGCACCGCTTAGTAGCTTATTTTAAAAAATTATTCCTTAAAATACGAAACTCTATTTCAAATTAGACGCAGAGCTATCTAATTTAAATGAGTAAAATTTCGGAAAAATTAAGGAATTAATTTTT
The DNA here is from genome assembly GCF_003015105.1 of Chroococcidiopsis sp. CCALA 051. Classification (NCBI taxonomy): domain Bacteria; kingdom Bacillati; phylum Cyanobacteriota; class Cyanophyceae; order Chroococcidiopsidales; family Chroococcidiopsidaceae; genus Chroococcidiopsis; species Chroococcidiopsis sp. CCALA 051. Next base: position 4,373 of record NZ_PYCI01000139.1, read on the forward strand.
GTACAGACTCAGTATTTTTGCTGATATTGATTTTTTGGAAAATTATGCGAATTCTTGTTCTTATTGTTGGATCAATATAATCTTTGATTTATAGTAAGATTCAAGCCAAAGCCGCACAAAAATCATACTTAATAGAAGTTCAACAAAAGTATGCTAAACAATACCGACATAGCGTCCATCAGTAGAGCTGCGGCAGATTGTCGGCAAAAACATTACCACTGCTGACTTGGATATAGCTCTCTTGAGTCATTCCTTTGTTCTTCGGGAAACTCTGTCAAATCTTCCAGCGAACTAGCGATCGATACAACTAACTTGATTGATGGCTTTGTACTCATACTTTAGTATGCTGTTTCTAGCAGAACGTTGTCAATTTAAATTGATTGTAGAGATGGGATCTGCCGCCTTGCAGCGATCGCGCTTGGTGCAAGACGGCAGGTTTCCATTACTTTTTAGGTTAGCTTTCTTCAGTTGGCTCCAGTAGCGATCGCCTCTAACAATGTCAATCCTACTTGTTTGTTAAGAGCCGAATTAGACTGCGGACAGCCGTGCATGTACAAACACTTCGGACAGCCAGCAACGCATTCACAAGCTTCTGCTAGAGTTTTGGCACGATCGGCAAACTTGAGGAACTGGTGAAATATGGCTTCACTGCACCCGTTGCCGTCAAAGCAACTGTCGTAGAAGTAGCCTACTGTTCCTCCTCCCGCGTCTGTAACTAGGTAATTCAAGTCCAGACTGGAACTGAGGATAACTAGCGGCACTGCAAACTGAATTTGATGTCCGATACTATGTAGTGCGATCGCTCCTGCTCCTGCTTCCCATAGAGGTGCAAGCTCTAGGGGAATGCTTTCGTGAGTAGTGCGAATCTGTTCCTTAAGCTGCCTGATGCTAGTACCGATTGCTTGCTCGACTGCTGCATTAATTTCTAGCTTGACGATAGGAGCTTTATATTGGGTACGGTAAGCCCGATCGAAAGTCACCTCATCGATGACAGTAATCAGTTCGGCTGATTGGAGGCGCTGCCCGCAAGCAGAACAGGACTTGCCTGACAGGGGACGGTGGTAATTACGGCACTTGCTAGATACACAAGTGAGTTCGTACTGTCTAATACACAGCTTGTAACCAGTTACCAATGACACGATCTCACCCCAGCCCAATGTCAGTTTCAACTCCCCCCCAGGAATTGCCAGCCCGATTGCTTTGGGTTCTGCCAGCGGTTCGAGCATCTGGATTTCCCAATCAGTTTCAGCCGTGGTGAAAGTGTTGCTTTTGGTATCAATTGGAGTGAGAATAGCTCGTTTGGCTTCGACATCCAGTTGGACGGATCTATACCTAGCAATCTGACCGTCAGCATCTTGAACGGTATAGATAGCACCAGGAAATACTTCTCGCTGACTCATGGCTAAGTCCATCTCTTCAAAGTCTTCTCCCGTGTTGCTGTCAATCAGTTTGACACTAGCCATTGCACTGCCCCGCAAGTTGATATCCTTGTGTGGATACCCACGCCCCCAAAGCTGCCCCTTTCGACTCAGGAACAGTTGGTTTTGTTTGAGCAAAGCATCAGCGATCGCCGATGCACGTTCCCCAAAGTAATCAGTTAGTTTGTTAACTGGAATGCCACTTTCCACGCAACTAGCCATCAGGTGTTTGCTTAGCAGTACGGGATAGTCGGGATTGAAACTAGCTGACTCTGCTGCTCCACGTAACATGACATCGGGATTTGTACTGTAGTAGTTATCCAAGGGGTTTTGAGCTATGGGTAGGAAGACGACCAGTCCAGGGTTGCGCCGCCCAGCTCTACCAATCCGCTGTCGGAATGACATCAGCGAACCAGACCAGCCGCGCACTAATACGCAATCTAGTTCGGGTAAGTCCAACCCAGCCTCAAGCGCAGAGGTTGAAAGGATAAAGCGTACCCTTCCCGATTGCAATTGCCGAACGATATCAGAGCGGCGATCGCTCTTGAGCGAACCGTAGAAGACTGCCACCGAGTCTGCTAAGTGCGAGCATCCCTGGCGACGGGCTTCTTGTTGAATCAGTCCCAACAGGCTTTTGACTGACGAGCGGCTGTTGCAGAAACATATACCGCTCAGTTCCTTGTCCAAAAGGGAGAGGATGATTTTGGCAGCATCGGGATTAGCGGTGCTACTAGGTTTTAAACAAAGCATCGTGCGTCCAGCACTCTTGGCAGTACTCCTGTCAATTAGCTGTAGCCGCTCTGGTGTCGCCTCTCTTCCCGAAAAGCGCAAAGCCATTTCAGTTGGATTGCCAATGGTGGCGCTGGAGAAGACGAACTGCAACCGCTCGGAGTCACCGCCAACGCTATCGACAGCAACCCGCAACCGTCGCATCAAGTTGGCGAAATTTGCCCCGAAGATTCCAACATAAGTATGAGATTCGTCTATGACTATCCAGCGCAAGCAACGCAAGTATTCTCGAAATGGTTCTCCCTCTGCTTGCTTGCGAACGTTATACAGATGATGGTGCAGCAAGTCAGGGCTAACTCCTAGAATTTGAGGTGGCGTGGGGCTAAACAAACGCTTTCGTTCTGCCACTGACGTGTCGCCAGTCATCAACCCTACCTTAATGCTTGCATCCTGGGGTAGGGCGGCGACTAACGATTGCAGCTTGCCGATCTGGTCTGTTGCTAGCGCCTTGAGCGGATATAGATAGAGTGCAGTCGCATTGCTGTTGAGACAAGATTCCATCACGGCAATGTTGAAGCACCACGTTTTCCCGCTGGCAGTTGGAGTCAAGACGGAAATATCCTTACCAGAACGCAATGCCATGAGAGATTCTAACTGATGCGAATAAATGCGATCGATCCCCATTTGCTTGAGAGCCGCTTGTAAAACAGCAGGTAAGTCACTGGGCAAAGGATGCAGTTCTCCATCAGTTGGCGGGACGACCTCGACGCTAGCTAGGCGAAGGGCTAACTGCTCGGCAATGCTTTGGAAGATGGGATGAGAAATCTGTTGCAGGTCTGGGGTACGTTCGGGCGGCGCGTCTGCTGCTTTGACGAGCATACCTTGCTCTACTGCCACAGACCAGTTGGGAATTGAAATCGATTCGGAGTATTTGTCAAAGTCAACAATCAGCCTTTGCCCCAAAATTCCCATAACTTTCCCAAAGCCATAAGTGGGAGAGTATACTGCTTGCCCAACTTCTAACCATTGTGGAGGTGTGGGCAACGTCTGGGCAGCAGCTTTGACGATCGCGGCATAGTCGGGTCTTGACGATTCGGATTTACTCACAGCGAATTAAGGACTGTAAACTTCATTTCTGCCCTGCCGTCAGGCAGAAAGAAAGCATTCAAAATAGGGATAATTGCAGGAACCCAACTGCCTTCAAGTAAAGTAATAGAATGCATTCTACGCAATCTTTGATTTGTTGCCGATCGAGGTGAATCGAGCGGTCAAATTGCAACTGTTCTAATAGTTCACTTAGTCTTGCTGCCGATTCTGAGAAGTGCCTTCGTGCTTTGTGGGGCTTAACTGTAAGCCATTGGTATCCATACCAAAACTCGCACTTAGCAGCAAAATAAATCCTTCTGGTTCTTCGTTCGCCTAGCTCAACTAGTTGCCAGAGTTTATAAGCTACTAAGTCTACTAGCTCCTGTCGCTCGTATACGTTCACTGTCTGTAGATAATGCTGGCTGGTTGGTAATTTTGTCTAATGCATCTAGAGTGCTGACAGCAGCGACCGTACCAGTGCGATCGCTGCTGTCAATTTCTCGTTTTTGACGTATAAGTACTAGTTAAGAAATGGCATTTAAACGACTTTCCTGTATTACAGAAAAGCCGTTTTAGCCAAGTTAAAACACAATTTCTGGGTCGGCGATTTGCTTGCCAAGTGAATAAATTCTTTCCAGTACGAGTTCAGCCTTTTTCTCTTTAAACCCTTCAGGTCGCTCGATAGTATTCATGTTAAGCCGTCCAGTCACTATACATTCTTGACCGTTCTCCAAACGATTGACCACGGTGGCTAATCTTTCCCCCCAAGCAATGCATTTAATAATTGAGGGAGTCGTTTCTTCTGGTTTTGAATAGGGACTGTAGAACGCACCGATACAGTGAGCAACTGGATTTCCGTTTGATGCGTATTGGTATTCGGGAACGCCAATGACTTTTATGACTAACGTACAGTTATTCATTCTTCTTCCTCATGAATATTTTCAGAATTGGACTTTGAACCCAACAGATAGAGGCGCTCGACTTTGATGACAGGCTTGCTTCTACTGATACCTAGTTCCCGATCGAGCCACGTTTCAATCTTTAAATAGCCACTGACCCCAATTCGATCGCCTTTACGGACGTAGTTATATAAAGTTTCTGCCGTATTTGCCCACATTTCTAAGTGAAACCAGTCAGGCGGGCTATCCTTGGTACGTCGCCGTACTGCTAGAGAAACAGTTGCCTTGACCGTGCCGCTCTCAAAGTAGCGAATCTCTGGATCGCTACCGCAGTGACCGACTAGATTAACTTGGTTGAGGGCAATCGGTAGTACGGGAAGTGCGATCGCTTCTTCATCGGTAAATGCTGAAAGTTGCGGTACGTCCTCTTCTATCTGGCTAGGAGCGAGCGTGGATTCGGCTTCGTCAGGTGGAGACTCGGTTACTTGCGATACCTCCTGCCCTCTTGCAGGTTTTGATGCAGCTTTACTTCTTGCTGGCATGATGTATATCCTTGAACAACCATCTTCCTTTTGCCGTCAGGCAAAACCAGCTTGTCACGGTATGCCAGCCCGATCGAGAAAGGCAATACAGCTAGCTTAATAATTTCTTTAGAATTTAATTAGTATTCCTTACGACGGATTTACAATTTACTCTTGATGATGCGTAATTCTGCGAATATGATGAGAGCAACAACAGAGATTTGCTGAAGAGCTGCGATTGCTTCTCACCAACCTTTCTTGTTACACGGAACTGATAATTAACCAGCTTTGAACAAACCGCTGGATGTAGCGTTTTCCACTCCCAAACAAACAGATTTGGTCATGCGAAAACCTAAGTGCGAACTATTAACCTGTCCAAAGAAAGAAGCGCCACAAATCTAAAGTAGTGCTGCTACAAAAGCTAGCACAAAATTTAGCGCAATTAAACATGACTTAGAAGTAGCTGTCATTTGACTGCGATAGCTGCTGCACTCTGCATGAATTTTGACAAACTGCAATCAAAACGGACACCGCTCGAATGGCTGTCGATAAGTCTATTATTACCGATTCACATGAATTGGGTTACATTTCTCATGTCATCGACCGAGTTTTAACTAGTTCTCTTGAACTGAATTCAATCCAAGATTTTCAAGCTGCTGTTGCCAAAAATAGTACTCAGCTAGGGCGAGAAGTGCGGACAAACTTAGTATTCGAGCGAGATCGTATTGCTGGCATGAACTTCAGCTTTGCTGACGATCCTGCTAGGAAAACACCAACTGTTTCTTTTGCAACTCGCAATCGGGAGTCAGAGCAAGAGTTGACTGCAAAATTAGTGCAGATAGACAAACCGAATCGCTCCCCTATTGATACTAGTTTATCAGAGAAGGGGAATCAATCTTTAGTTGGGCAATCGTTTGTCAACTCGACTGGAACGAATGCTTTAACTAATACTTCAAAAGCAAAAAATTTGGTTCCTTCTAGTTCGGGTAGCCTAGCAACCCCATTCGATAAAAGTGCTAATAACTTGCAGCGATCGCCCACGGGTAGTAGCGATGTGACAAACCTAGAATCTGCCAAGTTACCTGCTTCAGGAATTAAGGTCAATTCAAACTTAGCTAGGGAAGCCGAAAGGCTTGCCGGACGCGATCGATTGGATGGTCTGTGGTTGAGCGGCGTAGTTCTCAAGTCTGCAACTAATTTTGTCGAGGCATTCGAGCATTCTCATGCGAGTCAAAAGAATGCTCCGATCGACAAACAAGCGGCAGGAAATGCAATTGTCAATCGATTCGAGCAAGTGTTACCAGAACGCTTTGCCGCACTCAGAGCAGGTGACTCTCCTAAACCATTCAACTGGAGAGATCCTAGCAATAACAAACTTTACCGCTTTGAGTTTGAATCTAGGGCTGCCGATGGCTCAACCCCCCATCGACTGCGAGGGTTTGCAATTGATGGCTCATCCAAAGTGCCAGCGTTCTCAGCTTTGTCGCTTGATGGCAGGCGCTGGTCGATCGAGCAATGCGATTTCAGCCAACAGCAGTTGCGTTGTTTGAGTCAAGCCCAAAGACCGACTAAAGCACTGTCAGTTGGAGCGACTCCGATCGCCAAAGTTGGTGGATTAGAACGTTAAATTTGTCAAGTTTTACTAAAGGATAGACAAGGATAAAATGCACAATCGTAACTACAGTAATTACAAAAGCGATCGCAAAGTGCAAGCAGAACGCTCCAATTCTCTTGCTTGCGTAAATGAAAAAACAGATGCTTCTAACTCTCGCAATTTGTTTGCCAGAATTAGCGATCGCTACAAGTTAAACAAATTGGATTGGACGTTAATTGTAGCACTTCTAGTTGGTTTGATTTATTTCTTAGTTCGCGAACCCCTCGTAGCTGCTATTTTGCTAACTAGCGGTCTGTTTTTCTTCTGCACTAGCCAAATCCTGAGCTACATTCCGGCATTTAATAAACTAGTTGGAACTAGAATTCGATTTTGGCACGTTGCTACAATTATTTTGGCTTTGACAATGCTGTTTTCTACATTCGATCTGCCAGCTCACGCTCTATTTTTGTCAACTTTGGAACAAAGCATTACAACATTAGTTACTGCTAGCGGTCTTGGGACTACTGTTGCGAGTGTTTTTACAGCGATTCGAGTAGTATTTGTATTATTAATCGTAGCTGCGGCACTGTTTGCCTACAATCAAGCCCAACAAGGTAATGACTGGCGACCGATCGTGACTCAAGCAGCAATGGCGATTGGTATCGTGATGATTGTTGACGTTCTCAGCGCACTATTTCTCGGTACTGGCGGTGGGACTGGTGGCAGTGGTGGTGCTGGTGGTGGTTAATTGACAACACCTATTGAGACTCCAATTTACAAAAATACTCCGACCATTTCTTGCTAATCCGAGCGATACAATCCATTAATTATTTGCAACATGGCTCTGAAGCCAGAGCCATTTTTTCAACCTAGTTGTGTCGAACGAGGAATGTTATTACCTTTAATAGTAATATGTCAATCGATCCAGATAGAGAGCCAGTTAGAGTCAATAAGATCCTTGGCAAACAAGCAAGTATAGGTCCGGTTCCAGCCAATCAAGTCTTACCTTGGCTGGCAATTATCGTCCTTTCCTATCTAATTTTTGAAGGAGTTTTCGGATTAGGTTGGTTTGTAGTTCTTGGGGTAAGTCTTTGGTTGGTGGTTAGTTGGTGGCTGCTTGTTGGTAAAGACCCTGACAATTATATAAATCGGTTTCGCAAGCGACGCGGACGTAACTGGATAATTGGAGGAGCTTTGTACGTATCTCCTTTATTATCTAGACGCGAACGGCAAAGATTAAAGCAGAGAAAACGTTAAAAGTTTTAAGTATTTTCCAATTAATTCAAATGAAGGCTAAGCTTCCCTCGGTTACTGTTGTGGATCAAACAATCGGTCAAGTTACGTATCAGCCATTTGAAAACGAATTAGATTTGTGCTGCATGGCGCGGATTGAAAAGGACGGGCGCAGTATCGGTGCATACGTACTCAATCAAGGCGATATTTCAGAAGAAAATAAATTTCAAGTTATATTTGCATTTAACTGCGTTGGGATTCACAATCAACTTTACTGCGAGGAAGTCAGTGCTATAGCATCTGGCATTCAGGAAGCAATGAAATCTCTGATGCCAGGAGAAAAAATTTCGTTTCTTCTGGGTCGTTATTCTCAAGACCGAGAGCGACAAGCTTATTTGGACAATCTCGCTCAAAATTGCAACTTAAAGTTACCGAGTATTTTAATTCGCAACGAGCAAGCGCGGTTGCAGGAGCTGACGCGCAAGGGGACTCGTTCCGAGTGGGAGCAAAAGATCTTTTGCACTTGGACGAGCGATGAATTTGGCGATCGCGCCACCGATCCTTTGAGCAAGTTAATTAATAGCTTGGGCAAAACAACTCGCTTCGTCCTGGATAGCTTTACTGGCAGACTGAGCGAACGACAAGAGCAACTGCTCTCCCGCGTGCTGCTCAAAGCATATACGGAAGGATTCTTGCAATGGGAAATGCTGCTCAACACCAAAGCTGGTTTGGAGGTCAGCCCGTTAAGAGATGTAGATTTATGGCAGTGGTTGTGGGGTAGGTTCAATTGCGGACCCGCGCCGCAAATTCCGCAGTTGTTGGTCGTCAAAGAAACTCCTTTTGTTGGAGTCGAACTTAAAGAAATCCAGACTACAGCCAAACACGCAACCACCGTCCTAATTGAAGGAGAAAGGGGGCGCAGTTCTTGCCCCGAACACCGACAGTGTACGTCTAGGGTTTACGTCAAAGATAAGGTGTGTGGCGTATGCGTCATGGCAGATGCAGCAACCGAATTTCCTAACGTCAGGCAACAGATCTCGTGGATTTGGAAAGTGATGAACGAGTCTCACATTCGAGATACCGAAGTCTGGGTAGAGGTTGCACCAGCGAATCGCTTTTTAACCGAAGACAACTTGCACAGGCAAGCCAAGCAGAGTAAATCCGCCCGCGAACGAGCCTTTGCCAAAGGATCGGGACGAGATATTGGTGCAGAAATCAAGCAAGAAGAAAGTTTGAGGCGCAGAAAAAACTCTACAGGGGAGCCGTGCCGCTTAATTGCGCTGTCGTGTTTTTAGTTTATCGAGAAACTGCTGAAAGTTTAGACCGTGCCTGCGAATTGCTGTGCAGTAGTTTTGGTACGGCAAAAGTCGTGCGCGAACGCAACATCGCTTCGCAGATTTGGCTGGAGACACTACCGATTACCTGGCGGCGATTGCTGCATTCTAGTGCCATCCTTTCAGAACGGCGATTGGTGTTAGAAACGGAAACCGTAGCAGGCGTTCTGCCTCTGACCATGCCCAGAGCGTTAGATGACAGGGGAGTTGAGTTTTTGACCGCACGAGGTGGAAAGCCCGTCTGCGTGGACTTATTTACTTCCACTCAACACGCCTTAGTCACGGGGAAAACTGGTTCTGGTAAGTCAGTGCTGCTATGGCGCTTTATTTTGGATGCCCTCTCCCAAAATATTCCAGTCGTCGGGATGGACATCCCCGCCGCTGACGGTGAAAGTTCTTTCAAGACGGGCATCGAGCTATTAGGCGATGCTGGGGCTTACTTCGACCTGAGCCGTGCTAGTAACAACTTGATGGAACCGCCCGACCTGCGGCGATTCGACCCAGCGGAGCGCACCCAAAGAATGAAATCGTGGCGGTCGTTTATCCGCAACGCTTTGGGCGTAATCGTCATGGGTCGCCTTAACGCTCCCCACTTAGCACAGCGGGTAGATGCCATCCTACTGCAAGCATTAGACGCATTTCTATCCGATCCCGACATCATCGAACGCTACAACCTAGCATTCGATCGCGGTTGGAAGTCTCCAGAATGGCAGGATATGCCGACTCTAAAAGATTTTGTCCGTTTTTGTTCCATAGCGCGGCTGCGGATTCAAAAACCAGAACCAATCGACCATCAAGCAATCAACCAAATTAGCAGCCAAATTCAAGCATTGCTGGTCGGTCCGTTAGGAGCGGCAATTGGCAGACCCAGCAGCTTTTCTCCAGAGCCGATGGTCAAATTCTACGCTCTAACTGGACTGAGTAACGACTCTGATGCCTACACGATGGCAGTCGCCGCCCAAGCAGCTTGCTTGCGGGTTGCTCTTTCCTATCCTAAGAGTTTATTCGTCGGTGACGAGCTTTCCGTCCTGTTTCGTAAAGATGGCTTTAGCGCAATGGTAGGAGAACTCTGCGCTACGGCACGTAAGGACGGGTTGAGCATCATTTTGAGCAGCCAAGACCCAGATACTATCTGCCAGTCTGCGGCGGCGGCGATGATTATGCAAAACATTTCCTATCGCATCACTGGCTGCATCACTTCCAATGCCGTAGCTTCCTTTCAACGCTTTTTGGGATACCCAGCCGAAATCGTAGGCAAGAATGCCAACGAGTCTTTTTACCCGCGCCGTTCCGATTTATATTCCTGCTGGTTAGTGGAAAAAGGCGGTAGGTTCTGGTCTTGCCGCTACTATCCGAGCGAAATGACTTTAGCAGCAGTAGCCAACAGTCAAGCAGAACGCCGCGCTAGAAGGCAGATTATGGCACTTTATCCTCACACTGTCAAAGGACAACTTCAGGGCTTAAAACATTTCACACAACTGTATATTCCTGCCGTCAAAGAGAACAAAGACTTAGTAATTCTTGGAGGTGATGACAGTGTAGATGCATCCCTACCTTCTATTCCTAGAAGGATCGACCCAAACTCATCTAATCAATTACCAACAGATGTCGAAGACTACGAAGAACTCTCGGTTGCCTAGCCTGCATTTTACGCAGCAGTTAATGGCTATTCCTTTCATTTTTATTTTAAGTTCAGCACTCCTTTTGGGTAGTCCACCAACTAAGGCAAGTGCTGCCGACTCAGAGCAAAAATCTCAAAATCCCACTACGCAGCAATCGACCGACACTTTCTCATCATTAAAAGACATATCGAACCAAATCGACAGTTTTATTAGCGACGTGAAAGGTTTCGTGCAAAATGAAGTATTCGGTTCTCTAAATCAAATTTTGCAGTCCACAATTGGAGCCATCAAAATACCAGATTTAGGAGATCTGGTTCAACAGATTATGAAAGGTGACGAGCTACCAGAAGCAGGACAAACTGCTAATCAATGGGAAAATAATTTACCCAATTCTTATGCAATTCGCCAAGAAGTAGCCCGTGCCAGCGAACGAGCAGCCGCGATTGGCGTAGCCCAAGGCGAGACTTTGAGTAAAGAGGCTCAACAAAAGTCCGAACAAGTGCGCCAACAAAGTGCAACTGCTGCAAGTGAAGCAGAACAAATGGCTCAAGACTCTGAAACTACAGATACTTCACAACAGATATTACGAAATGTCTCTCAACAACTGAAAGATAGTGCGGCAATTGCAAATTTGCAATTACAAGAGGCACAACAAGCACGTACAGATCGAGCGCTTTCTCTAACTCTAGAAGCTCAAGCTGCTAAAGAATTGAGCGAAGCAAATACCAGAGAAAGACAGGAAGCTATCGCTCAAACAAATGGCGCAGCTTTCTATACTGGTTTGATCTCCGTACCTGGTGGAGTCGTTTTAGATAAAGACTCCTCAACTTCAGCTAAATAATCTTTTGGGTGGAAGACAATTAATGTCTTTCATCCAGAATAAAAATTTATTTTAAGCCTTATTTTATCTATGTATACTCTTTTAGCTCAAGCTGCCCAAGACTACACCGTTGAAGAGACTACGGGCATAAATTTACTCAATACAGCTATCAATATCACTCGAAGTACTGCCCAAAGTTGGAATCAACTCTGGGGCGAACTGATCGCTCCAAATGGCGAACTTTGGGCGGGACTATGTAATTTTGCTATAACTTTAGCACTCATCTGTATTATTTTATTGTCGTTAAAAATGTTTGTAGACTATAGCCAAGGTCGATTCTTTTGGTCTGACTTAATTGCTACGTCGATCTGGCCGCTTGTCATCATAATTTTTTTAGCAAACAACGGTAGTCTTTTAGCAAATACTGTCATCGTTGCCAGAAATATTGCCTCTAATCAAGTTACTGCTATTTTAAATATTCAAGTCCTAGATTTAAGTTTTAGGCAAGCCATAACTAATGTAACGCTTTCGGTAAATGCCAAACAACAAATCTTAGCTCTATATAAAGAGTGTCAAGGTAAGCAAGCCCAAGAACGCACGACTTGCTTGCAAGAAAAACAGCCTGTAGTAGAACAAATTGTGGCAGAAGCTGAAAGAGTTAATGGCGGACCGATCGCTGCATTACAGCAATTGCTCAACGATTTGAGGAATTCTGTTTTGAATCCAATCTCGACTCTTACAGGTGCGATCGCTGGTTCTGCTGTATTTACGTTTCTACTGGGACTGCAATGGGCATTTGTCAACATTTTAGAAGCAGCACTGATTATGACTGCTACATTTGCACCGATTGCAATGGCATTGAGTATGCTGCCCGTTGGAACCAAATCGATTTGGGCGTGGGCTAGTGGTTTTATCAGTCTTTTTGGCATCCAACTCGGTTACAACATTCTCATCGGCATGGTAGCGACTGTCATCGTTGCTGCTGGCGTTCAATCTGCTACCGATTTGGCATTCGTCATCTTTATTAGCATCTGCGCTCCGGTATTGGCAGTCGCGATCGCGGGTGGTGGTGGCATCGCTCTCTACTCGTCCATCAATAGAAGCACGACCGAGCTAGCAAGTAAAGCAGCGGCTATAGCTGGGACGGCGGCAGGAGCAATTATTGGTGGGGTAGCTGGCGGTCCTGCTGGTGCTGTTGCTGGAGCTTCTGCTGGTGCTGCCGTTGCCGGAGCTGCTAGTTCGGGCAGTCAATATTCAACTATCGAGTAATACTAAAAGTTAATGTTAAAAGCTAAACGAGTCAAAAAAAATACGCTGTTGCCAGATTCTAAAGATATTTTACCTTTGTGTTTTGTTGGCTTAACTATATTCAGCAGTTTCACTTTTTTGTTCCTACTTTTTCTGAGCTTTCGAGTCAATCAAATTGCGGCTAAAAAAACCACATTCGTGCAGTTAGTAGACGGGCGATCGCTCGTCACTAGAGAGCAAGATGAATTCTACCGACACCCAGAAGTTATCAAAGATACTGTCAGACAATGGTTGAGTTTAACTTTTGAC
>NZ_PYCI01000237.1:0-4066 GCF_003015105.1 Chroococcidiopsis sp. CCALA 051
GGGCAGCGAGATCCCCCCAACCCCCCTTGGAAAGGGGGGCGAAAGAGAAAAAATCTTTGCTGCTGCACCACAAGCACGACAGCAAATGCTAGAAAGTTATTTGATCGAATGGCTGGCGGGCGCGCTACAAATTCCCCTGACTCAACTCAATCCGCAGCAGTCTCTAGCATTTTTAGTTGACTCCTTGATAGCATTTGAACTCAGGCGGCGGATCGAAGTCGATTTACAAGTGCAAGTGCCAATAGAGCGGTTTTTTGGTGACGGGAATATAGCTCAAATCGCTGAATTTCTGCGCGATCGATTAGTCTTATCGCATCTGACTTCCTCATCTGTTTCCACTACCGATCGCGATCCAGCAGAAAGGGAAAAATTAAGTTTTTAACCCAAACTCAATTCCAGTTGCCAGTTAAAATTTTTGACTTTTAACTTTTGACTTTTGACTTTTAACTTAATCTTATGGATTTACATTCACTTTTAACTCATCTTTCTCAACAAGGCATTAAATTATCTACTAACGGAGATCTATTAGAAGTTGATGCGCCCAAGGGCGTGCTGACTCCAGAACTGCGTAACTCGCTGGCTCAGCACAAAACAGAAATTCTCTTGTTGCTGCGTCAAATTGACGCGAATACAAGTGGTGCTGACTTACCAGCAATAGTACCAGCTCCAGATTGGCGCTACGAACCTTTTCCCTTGACTGATATGCAACACGCCTTTTGGGTGGGTCGTAGTGGGGTGTTCGAGCTGGGTCATGTTGCCAATCACGGTTACTACGAGATTGAATCTCACAACCTAGACTTGGAAAGGTTGAACTGGGCGCTGCAACAATTAATCGATCGCCATGATATGCTGCGGGCTGTGGTGTTGCCGGATGGTCGGCAGCAGATTCTTAAACAAGTACCTGCTTACCAAATTCAAGTTTTAGATTTAAGAGGGCAAGACGAGGCGTTTGTCAAGTCTCAACTCGAAGAAATTCGCGATCGCCTGTCGCATCAAGTTTTGCCAGCTGACAAGTATCCCTTATTTGAGTTTCGGGTCACCCGTTGGGATGGTGAGCGCGTGCGGCTACACGTCAGTTACGATTTACAAGTCTTTGATGCCTGGAGCCTATTTCGCCTCTTTGACGAGTGGTTTCAACTGTACCAAAGTCCTCAAATAGAATTGCCACCACTAGAACTTTCATTTCGAGATTACGTGTTGGCAGAGCAAGCTTTACAAAAAACTCAATTATACGAGCGATCGCAAGAGTATTGGTTGAGCCGTCTAGACTCAATTCCTCCGGCTCCTGACTTACCTTTGGCTCAAAATCCCAGCGCAATTAAACAGCATCGGTGTCGGCGTTATGCTGGGCGATTAGAGCGCCGCGAATGGCAGCAGTTAAAACAACGCGCTGCTCAAGCAGGTTTGACTCCCTCTGGAGTTTTACTGGCTGCTTTTGCCGAAATCTTGACTGTTTGGAGTAAAAACCCGCAATTTACGATCAATCTAGCTCTATTTAATCGTCTGCCACTACATCCTCAAGTCAATGACATTTTGGGCGACTTCTCTTCTGTGACGCTGTTAACTGTAGACAATTCAACCCCAGAGCCATTTACGCACCGCGCTGTCCACCTCCAGAAACAACTGTGGCAAGATTTGGAACACCGCTATTTTAGTGGCGTGCGGGTGACGCGAGAACTTGCTCGGAGAAAAGGTACAGCTCCTAGCGCCATGCCAGTTGTATTCACTAGCACTTTGGGCTTTGGCGCGATCGGTCAAGAGACTTTGACATTTAGCCGATTCGGAGAGATGGTTTACGGCATCAGCCAAGCGTCTCAGGCTTGGATGGACGTGCAAGTTTGGGAAGAAAAGGAAATATTAACGTTTAACTGGGATGTGGTTGAGGAACTCTTCCCTAAAGGTCTGATTGCAGATATGTTTGGAGCATATTGCCGTTTGCTCGAACAACTAGCTACTTCCGAGTCAGTTTGGCAGGAAACAAGCAGGCAACTGATACCTCCTACTCAGTTGGTGCAGCGAGATGCTATCAATGCGACTGACGCACCTGTTTCTGATGATTTGCTGCATACGTTGTTTGCCGCACAAGTATCCGCACGGGCAAATGCAACCGCCATCGTGTCACCCCAGCGCAATTTGACTTACCGGGAACTATCCGAATTATCCAATGCGCTCGGTCACAAACTGCGATCGCTGGGCGCAACTCCTAATAAATTAGTCGCTGTGGTGATGGAAAAGGGATGGGAGCAAATTGTTGCAGTTATGAGCATTCTGGCAGCTGGTGCAGCCTATGTTCCCATCGACCCTGAATTACCGCAAGAACGCTTGTTTTATTTGCTAGAAAATAGCGAGGCTGAAATTGTCTTAACTCAATCTTGGTTGAATGAAAAACTAGAGTGGTTGCCAGGATTGCAACGGCTATGTGTGGATAAAGAAGAAATTGCGATCGCCCAGCCCCTACAGCCAATTCAGTCACCTGACGATCTAGCGTATGTCATCTATACCTCTGGTTCTACAGGTTTGCCCAAAGGGGTGATGGTGACTCATCGCAACGTTGTGAATGTCGTCGTCCACACCAACCAGCGCTTTAACGTTAGTCCCCAAGACCGCATCCTGGCTTTGACTGCTCTCAACCACGATTTATCTGTCTACGACATATTTGGATTGTTGAGTGCTGGGGGTACAATTGTCATTCCCGATGCTTCTAGAGTGAAAGATCCTAGCCATTGGAGCGAGTTAATGGCGCGGGAAAAAGTGACGCTGTGGAATTCAGTCCCCGCCATGATGGAGATGTTGGTAGATTATGTCGAGCAGCAATCTGGGGTACTACCTGAAGGTTTGCGTTTGGCAATTTTAGGTGGAGATTGGTTGCCCGTTTCCCTGCCCAATCGCCTCAAAGCTTTAGCAGTAGGGGTAAAAATTCTGAGTATTGGTGGTCCCACCGAGACGACAATTTGGAATATTGGCTATCCGATCCAAGAAGTTGACCCAGAGTGGAAAAGCATTCCCTACGGTCAGCCAATGGCTAACTCCAAATACTATATTTTGAACGAAGCTTTAGAAGACTGTCCTATTTGGGTTCCCGGTCAAATGTACTGTGCTGGCGTGCAGTTAGCAAAAGGCTACTGGCGCAATGAAGATAAGACACGCGAGAATTTTATCACTCATCCACGCACGGGCGATCGCCTCTACCGCACGGGCGATCTAGGGCGCTATCTGCCGGATGGCAATATTGAATTTTTGGGACGAGTTGATTTCCAAATTAAACTGCGGGGATACCGGATTGAAGCGGGAGAAATTGAAGCAGCTTTAATGCAACATCCTGCCGTGCGTCAAGCAGTCGTTACTGTAGTTGGTGAAGCATATGTAGCTCGGCTATTAGCCTATGTCGTGCTTAACCAGGAGATTTATACAGATGAATTGCGCCATTTCTTGCACGATAAATTGCCAGATTATATGTTGCCTTCAGCCTTTGTTGTCCTAAATGCTTTACCACTGTCAGCAAATGGTAAAGTGGATCGCCGCGCGCTGCCTCTTCAAGAGAGTTTGCTTCAGAAAGTTGAAGTTGCTTATGTTGCGCCTCAGAGCGATATCGAACAGAAGATTGTTGCTGTTTGGCAAGATATTTTAGAAATCGAAAAAGTAGGAGTCAATGATAACTTTTTTGACATTGGCGGCGATTCTTTATCGATAACAAAAGTTTACGGTAAGTTGCATAAACTTCTCCCCAATGAGATAAGATCGATCTCATTGCTCGATTTATTTAAGTATTCAACGATCGCGACGTTAGCCAAACATTTCAATCGAGAAAATAAACCTGCTTTACAAGAACAGGACGTTGAGCTAGAGCAAGAATTGACAGCAGGTAAAAATCGGCTGAAACGACGTTTGCAAAAATCAGTTGAAGTTTGATCGTCAAATTGTTTTGTCACGAAATTTAAACACAGAAAAAAGCGATCGTATCGAACTTTGTCAGAAAGTTACTAAATAGCCAAAAAGAGTTTTGAAATCAATAAAACTGTCATGAGTTTTGAACAAAATGGATTAGAGATAGCTGTGATTGGTGTTT
>NZ_PYCI01000140.1:0-16998 GCF_003015105.1 Chroococcidiopsis sp. CCALA 051
CGGTGCTTCTTCTGGTGGTGGTTGTAGTGCCATCACCCCCTGCGGGATCAGCGTGACGTGCAGTTGCGGCAAAGATTCAAGCTCTCCCAGCAGTTCCTCAACCTTGCTATTAGAGACGTGGGCGATCGCCAAATCAATTAGTCCCTCACTGCCAGTTGCCTCAAATAACGCCAAGTTTGCCCCTTCATACTTTTTGGCTGTTTCGAGTACTTTCTTACCATTGCCGCGTGGCACTTGAATCAGGAGTTGGCGCATATCACTTCCTTGGCAGTAAATATAAAACCGAAAATAGTAAATAGATAATTTGACAACCTACTGAAGATAATTTCATCTCCAAAAGAGTGGAAATGAGAAGCTAATTCATTAGCTTTCGACTAGTCATGCAGCAACTACTAAAGAGATTTTGGCTTGAATCCAATGCTTGTAACTGATATAAAACCAAGGATTTATTACTTTACTAATAGAATAAATTGAACGTATGTAGTTGCATCACCCCTAAGTCTAAATTTCGTTAAATTCTCTAAGCCATTTTCAGACGAAGCTAGATGTTCACTCGAATTGAGGAGTTTTTCAAATCTCAATCTCAATCTCGATCGCTCTTATGTCATTTTCTGGTCACATTGAGGTTTGAAGCTAGAAGTAGGTGGGATAACTGTTTGTTTAACGCGATCGCTTTGAGCAATAAATCTGCTCGCATCAGCGCGATCGCGTGAAAGCCACCACTGAGAAAATTAAGTTCGCGAAAGCACAATTGCAATTGTTTCAGGAGAAAAAATGGTAACTCAACAATACAAGCGTGCTGTTGGTACGTTTTCTAGCAGAAACGAAGCAGAAGCGGCTCTCAATGGACTGAGAGAATCAGGCTTCTCGATGGATAAAGTTTCTCTACTGGCTAAAGATGCAGACCGTAACGAAGCAATCTCTGGGGTTGATGTTCGAGATCGTGACGAGCTGAAAAGAAATCGCACCGAAGCGGAACGCGGTAATACTGAAGCTCAAGAAGGTGCTGGGATTGGTGCTGTTACTGGTACGGCGTTGGGTGGTATCGGTGGCTTACTCGTCGGTCTGGAAGCTTTAGTTATTCCTGGGGTAGGTCCATTCTTGGCAGGCGGGACGATCGCAGCTACTCTAGCTGGTGCTGGCATCGGTGCGGCAGGAGGGGCAATAGTTGGAGCTTTGACTGGGTTGGGTATTCCAGAAGAAGATGCCAAAGCTTATGACAAGCGGATTTCCCAAGGGGACTACCTAGTGATATTAGAAGGTACTCAAGCCCAGATCGAGCGAGCTGGCAATGTCTTAAGGAATCGCGGCATTCATGAGTGGAAGGTATACAATGCCGCTGGGGGATCCGATTCCCAGCCTAGTGTTGGTTCCGCCACTGTCAATCGCGATACGCAGCGATATGTAGATAGAACCACAACCGATCGCGATGTTATCGATACAACGACGGGCGATCCAGAAGTAAAGATTGTCGATCGACGTGAAGAGATTCGATAGTTTAAATCTCTACTGCTAAGATTTAGCCTTCTCGTTCTGCACCAATCTCAAGTAGAGACGTTACGTATAGCGTCTCTACACGAACTCAACCAATTTACATCTACGTAAAATTTACAGCTCGATCGCAATTTTGGGGAAAGATGAATTCACTAATTTCAGTTGACGAGCTATTGACTTTGGCATCTGATAAATCGGGGACTTGCGTTTCTATTTACATGCCAACTCATAAGCTGGGGACGCAGACGCAACAAGACCCGATTCGATTTAAGAATCTGATGCGGGAAGCAGAAGAAAAATCGATTGCCACTGGAATGCGGGCGCAAGATGTCAGAGATTTACTCGCAAGAGCGCAACAGCTCGATGATTTCCAGTTTTGGCAACATCAGAGTGATGGACTGGCAATTTTCATCTCGGCGAATGTCTTTGGTTACTACTGCTTGCCGCTCAATTTTGACGAACTTGTGGTAGTAACAGATCGCTTTCACTTCAAGCCCTTACTACCTTTGCTTTCAGGTGATGGACAATTCTACATCTTGGCATTGAGTCAAAACCAGGTGAGATTATTCCAAGGGACGCGCTACAGCGTCAGCGAAATTGAGTTAGAGGACGTGCCGACTAGTATTGCTGAGGCGTTGCGCTATGACGACCCTGAAAAGAGCCTCCAGTTCCATACAGGGACATCTGGAGGGCAAGGAGGCGACCGTGCTGCCATGTTTCACGGTCAAGGTGCTGGCAATGACGACCAAAAAGAAAACGTCCTGCGCTATTTCCGCAAGGTAGATAGCGGCTTGCAAGAGTTACTAAAAGATCGGCGATCGCCTTTAGTTTTAGCAGGTGTTGACTATCTCTTGCCAATTTATCAGCAGGCAAACACATATCCCTACTTGCTCGATGAAGGCGTGACCGGAAATCCAGACCAACTCAAAGCAGAGGAATTACACGCACAGGCGTGGGAGATCGTCCAGCCTCATTTCGAGCGATCGCAACAAGAAACCGCAGCCCGTTATCAAGAACTAGCCGGAACGGGAAAAACTGCAACTAACATTCAAGAAGTCGTTCCCTCTGCTTATTACCAACGAGTTGAGTCTTTGTTTGTTCCCGTAGGGTTGCAAAAGTGGGGACGCTTTCATCCCGATACCAGCGAGGTAGAGTTACACGAAGAACATCAGCCTGGGGATGAGGACTTGATGGATTTAGCAGCTTTACATACACTTTTTAATGGCGGTACGGTATATGCAGTAGAGCCAGAGCAAGTGCCTGGGAATAATTTTTTAGCTGCGGTGTTGCGTTATTAGAAATGCCAACTCTGTTTTTACCAGGTAATCGTTCCATCATCACCCGTAACATTCCAACTGCGATCGCGATCGCAATTTTTCTACTTTTACCAGCCAGCAAAGGATTAGTGCAGGAGGAAATTTCTCCTTTACCTGTCACCCCCCAAACCAGCACCCCAGAAGAAATTCCTAGCGACGGGCTGTTTTTTGCCGATGTTATTGTCAGAGGACAGCCCGTGTTTCAAATTGGCAGTCTGGGCGAACTTAGCGCCACCGAACGAGCGCAAATTGTAAATCGGCGCATTGCTGGTATTTTGGCGCAGTCACAAACTGGCAGCGCCGTCACCGTTGTTCCCGATCCTGGAAGAGGTATTGCCACCTTGCAGGTGAATAATCGGGTATTAATGACCGTGACGCAACAGGATGCCCAAGATTTTAATCTGCCTGTAGACAAGCTGGCGCAGCAGTGGGCAGCAGAGTTGAATCAAGCGTTCGAGCGTCCGCCATTAGTGATTGATGTCGGACAACGACTTTGGATTACTTTACGACAGTTTCAGCGGGATGCGATCGACAATTTACCTGCCTTTTTGGGAGCTTTGCTAGCAATCGCTGTTGCTTGGTTGATTGCTGCTAGCTTGCATCGTCTGACTTTGGTAGGGGCGCAACGTTGGGAAGTGGATCGCAACTCTAAAATTTTGGTCAGTCGTTTAGTCTATTTTTGCATAATGCCGTTTTGGGAGTTGCCGGAGTCGAAGCAGAACCCCAGCCAGACATTTTTGTGCGCGAACTAGGAGCGAGTACAGTCAATATTGAGGTGAGATTTTGGGTAAATTCTCGCCGTTTGCCATTTTTAGAAATGACTTCCCTGGTAGCACAGGCGATGAAAGAGGCATTGCAACAAGCAGGAATTGAAATGCCAAACGAGATTTATACAGTGGAGTTACGTAATTTACCGAAGATTGAACGGGGAGTTGGAAATCGGAAGTCGTAGGGGCGGGTTTGTTGAGATACCTGTACTAAAACAAATAGCTTTTCAGTTAAACCCGCCCGTACAGGGGAGTCAGAAAATTCACAAAACAATCCAAAATCTAAAATTCAAAATCGGTAATGGTAAGAAGTTTAAGGTGGTTTTGGCGGCTAATTAAAGAAACTATTTCTGAGTGGCAATTTAATGAAGTTATTGTACCATCTGAGTATGCTGTAGCTCGCGATCGCGGCACTCGCAGGCAACTTCGGTCATCGCGGCAAAACCGCCACCGCAGATAGATGAATGGCGATCGTTCCTTCTGTCAAAATTCCTGAAAAACCTGTTTCTATCCTAGCGAATTAAGCTGTAACACATTTAACTCTTTTAACTTGTATTATCAGTGCGATCGAAACGCTTGCCAAGTTCAAACTCAGACATTTCGACTTTTAACTTTTAACTTTTGACTTGCTTATGAATGAGTCATCCGTAAAACACTTTTGGGAGCGGCTGAATAATGCTAGGCTAGTTCGCTACGTGTTATTATTTGCTCTCGGTTGGGCGATCGCGCAATTTTTAGCTTATTTTGAGACAGTCATTGTTACTTTTATCTTTGCGGGAATCATCGCTTTTTTACTTAATTATCCGGTGCAGTGGGTGGCTCGGTTTTTACCGCGTGGCATAGCAGCTATTTTAGTTTTTTTACTGAGTTTGCTAGTCGTGGCAGGGGCAATTGGTACGTTGGGTTTTGCCATCTTATCTCAAGCCCAGCAGTTACTAGAACAAGCACCCCAAATTCTCAACGAACTTATATCTTCACTCGATTGGTTGCAAGATCGGTTAAAACAATGGAATTTCCAAGTTGATTTTGGCACGTTAGAAGAACAGCTAAGAGAGCAAGCCTTGGCAGGAGTGGGAATGGGATTTGCGACTTTGCAAGGGTTGCTAGCTAACTTTGTCGATTTAGTAATTATTGCGGTTGTCGCTTTTTTTATGCTCCTAGATGGCAAGCGAATTTGGAATTTCGTTCTCAAAGCTTTTCCCGAAAACTTTCGTCCTAGAATTACAGAAGCAATTCAGCATAATTTTATCGGCTTTTTTTGGGGGAGGTTGCTCTTATCAATCTTTTTTGGCGTTTCGGTGTGGGTTGTTTTTATTATTTTAGATTTACCTTTTGCTTTAGTTTTAGCCGCGATCGCCGGAGTTTTCGATTTAATTCCTGGAATTGGAGCCACGATTGGAATTACTATAGTTTCTCTGATTGTCTTGCCGCAAGGAATTTGGCTGGCGCTTCAAGTATTAGTTGGCTGCGTGTTACTTCAGCAAGTTGAGGAAAATATACTCATGCCGCGAATTATGCAAGGTTCGCTAAATATGAATCCAGTCTTTATGTTCTTTGCATTGTTAGTTGGCGCAAGAGTCGCGGGTTTAGTAGGAGTATTTTTGTCAGTACCAATTGCAGGAGTGCTGGTAAGTCTATTTGATATTAAAGATATGCAGCAAGGAAAGGATTAGTTGATAATGAAATGAAAAATGTTAAGTTAAGCAAACTATGGGATTCACTCCATTCTAGTTACTGGTTTTTACCCACAATTATGGTCGCAGGTGCTGATCGCCTTAGCAGTGACGATGCTAACGCTCGATCGCGAAGGCTATTATGGACCTCTAGAAAGTTGGGGTTGGATTTACGTTGGTAGCACAGATGGAGCGCGAGAGGTGCTTTCAGCTGTTTCTGGTTCGATGATTACAGTCGCGGCAACCGCTTTTTCGATTACGATTGTCGCACTTCAACTAGCTGCTGCCAATTTTGGACCGCGATTGCTGCGTAACTTCATGCAAGACACTGGCAATCAGGTGGTTCTCGGTACGTTTATTGCCACATTTATTTACTGCTTGCTGATACTGCGAACGATTCGCGGCGATGGAGATGATTACGATCGCTTCGTACCGCAACTTTCTACTACAGTTGCTACAGGGTTAGCACTAATTAGTATCGGGATGTTAATTTACTTCATCCATCATGCCTCGACAATTATTCAAGCATCGCACGTTATTTCTGAAACTGGAGCCGATCTAGACCGCGCAGTCGATCGCTTATTTCCCGAACATATTGGTATTAACCAGCCGCAATTCAAACAACCGCTAACAGAAATTCCAGATAATTTTGCTGCTGAAGCCTGCAAAATTAAAGCGAATAACAGTGGCTACGTGCAAGCGATCGACGACGAAGAATTAATGAAGATTGCCTGTCGGGAGCGGCTATTGCTACGCATCAACTATCGCCCAGGAAAATTTGTCGTCAAAGACCAGGCATTAGTCACGGCATATCCTCCAGAGCGGGTAAATCGCCAATTAACCAATCAAATTAACGATGCCTTTATTTTAGGTAAACAACGCACCGAACAGCAGGATGTAGAGTTTCCCATCAACCAATTAGTAGAAATTAATTTACGCGCCATTTCTCCCTCTGTCAACGATCCGTTTACGGCAATCCGGTGTATCGACCAATTGAGTGCAGGGCTATCTCTCCTGGTTCAACGCCAATTTCCCTCTCCTTACCGCTACGACGAACGGCACGAATTGCGCGTCATTGCTGAGCCAGTCACGTTTGAAGGTCTAGTCGATGCTGCTTTTAACCAAATTCGCCAGTATGGTAAACAAGATGTGGCGGTGATAATTCGCTTGCTAGAAGCGATTGCCACCATAGCTGATTACACCTGCGATCGCAAAGACCGTGCAGTGTTGCTGCGTCATGCAGCGGCGATTAAACGCGATAGCTACGAGAACGTATCGGATAAGTTGGATAAACAAGATATCGATGAGCAATACTTAGTAGTGGAAAAAGCACTTCGATCGGGATAAGCACGTTGCTATTTCGAGCGTCATTGTCTGCATTATCTCAAAATTTATGACAAATTTTTGGCAACAATTGCAAATGTGGGGCGATCGCGCTCGTGAATTTTTGACTCCCTCAGTCTTCGCTGGTCCAATTACCGATCCAGTACCAGTTTTCCTGACAATTATGGCGATTATGCTGGTTGCACCGCTGTTATTCGAGCGGGTGAGGCTACCAGGAATTGTCGGCTTAATCTTAGCGGGAGTGGTGGTAGGATCCTACGGAATAGGAGTTTTAGAGCGAGATAGCACGATTATCCTGCTCGGTACTGTGGGTTTGTTATTTCTGATGTTTATGGCTGGGCTAGAAACCAGCCTCGACGACCTAAAATACAACGCAGACAAAGCAGTAATTTTTGGCATTGCTACCTTTATCGTGCCGATGGCACTGGGTACGGTGGCGATGCTGGCAATCGGATACGGTTTCTTGGCAGCGATACTCGTTGCTTCCTGTTTTGCTTCCCACACGCTCTTGGCGTTACCAGTAGCGACTAAATTGGGAATTATGCGGACTCAGGCAGTCACGGCGACTTTGGGAGCAACTTTAATTACCAATGTCTTAGCTTTACTCGTTCTCGCCGTTGTTGTCCAGGCACATCAAGGTAGCCTTAGCCTCGGTTTTTGGTTATTTCTAATTCCGGCTTTAACTATTTATACCTTTGCCACTTTATGGGGAGTTCCTAAAATCGGTCGTTGGTTCTTTCGCCGTTTTGGGCATGACGAAGGGGCTGAGTTTACGTTTGTCGTTGCGACTTTATTTGTTGTTTCTTATGCAGCAGAACTAATTGATATTGAGCCAATTGTGGGGGCATTTTTAGCGGGAATTGCCATCACTCAACTGATTCCCCAACTGAGTCCGCTAATGAATCGCATTCAGTTTATTGGTAATACTTTATTCGTGCCATTTTTTCTAATTTCGGTGGGAATGTTGATTAATCCGAGGCTATTAGTTAGCGATCCGCGATCGCTATTGGTAGCAGGAGTGATGATTGTCGTGGCGCTCGTTGCCAAATTTGTTCCAGCTTGGGGCAGTGGTAAGCTATTTGGCTTTCAGTCCTCTGGCATTATGGTCATGTTCGGTCTTTCTGTTGCTCAAGCTGCATCGACGCTAGCAGCAATTACAGTTGCTTTTCAGATTCAACTCGTAGACCAAGCAACTGTTAACGGCACTGTCGCCATGATTTTAGTCACCTGTATTGCTTCTCCTTGGGTAACGAGTCGCTGGGGTCAAGGAGTGAAAGTTGAAGCAGCAAATCCTACTAGCAAGGGGAGAACAAAGCAAGTACAACAAGGCTTTGCCGCAGCTCAAAATCTTCGCGTTTTAGTCCCTGTTGCTAACCCTAGTACGGAAGATAATTTACTTCATTTAGCTTTAATTCTGACTAAAAAAACAGCGGGAACTTTACTACCTTTACATATTTTGCCAGATAAACAGGGAACGATCGCCCCAGAAGCAAAAATTCAGCAAAGCCAGTTATTAGCCACAGCAGAAACAATCGCTCATGCAGCTGTAACGGCAGTTGAGCCAATCGGACGCATTGATGATTCGGTAGATAAAGGAATTTTACGCTCTGCCTTAGAACGCGATGCCAATTTGATTGTTTGTGGCTGGAAAGGGTTTTCAACTTATCGCGAAAACTTTTTTGGCAGCGCGATCGATAACGTCATACGTCGCGCTACAGTCCCTGTATTAATTGCCCGATTTGCCCAGCCAATTGAAAATACTCATCGCGTCTTTTTAGCAATAGCCGATATTGAAAAATCAGCGTCCACTTTTGGACAAACGGTGTCGCTTGCTAAGTCTCTCGCTGACGAACTCAAGGCATCGCTACAACTGTTGCAGGTAACAGCCAGTCCCCGCAAACACACGTCCTTTAATCCAGAAGAATTAGGATTGAGTCCAGACACTCAAATTCAACAAGTCAGGGGCAACTTTATCGGTCGAGTTTCCAAAATGCTTCAGCAGGATGACTTATTAATCTTAACGGCTGGAACTCATCCAGAAATTATAGGTTTACCAGCATTGGGGGTTGCACCAGAGGCGATCGCTCGGAGTCATCCAGAAATTTCCATTATTGTGATTCATTTTCCTCAACGGAGCTAATCTTAGTTCGGGCTAATCGACTGCAATACCTGTGAGAGCAGGTTTGTCAAGCTCTGCACTTAGAAGTAGAAATTAACTTCCTTGGTGACTAGCTGCCGATCGATCTGCTTGCCTAATTCAACTTCTTGTGAATCGGAAATGGTAGACAATTGAATCACTTGCACTCCCTGACGCAAAATATCTAACCAGGGACTTGCCTGGGCATGGTTATTTAATTTTCTGGCGGAGAACTGCGGACTTCTTCCACTTCTCCAACTTCAAAAATTAGAGTGAAACGCTGTCCCATTTCGCGATAAATAAAGTCTTCTAATAACTGTACTTGTCGAGGTGTTACTGGTTCTCTTGCCCGCACGTTCAAGCGGACTTGGGGTGGATTTGCAAACCAATTGGTATCGTTACTCAGCAACTCCAACCGTTGAAAAGTAACAGTTTGATTCACTAAAGCTCGACGCACGCTAGTTTCTAATTGTGCCTGTCGGATCAGTCGGAAAAAACTCGCACCAAGGGGCAGCAGCAGAATTATTGTTAAAAATATAGTCCAGAGTAGGGGTTTTTTTGCTTGTGTTAGCGAGGTATAGCCTACTACTAAAAAAGTGAGCATACACGCCAGAGTAATACCCAGTAGGTTAGTTGCGTAAAGGATTGTTGCTCCCAGACTCAGCCACCAATCAGCCCGCGATAAACCCAAACCAATCGTGCAAATTGGGGGCATCAAAGCCACAGAAATTGCAGTTCCGGCAAGACTGCCAGAAATTTTTGGTTCTGCCTTGGCATAGCCGCTAATTGCACCAGCCGCCACAGCAATACCCAAATCTAATAGCGTTGGTCGAGAACGAGATAAAATTTCGCTGCCAAAGCTGGGAAGACTGACAATTAAACCCAGGCAGAAGGAGATTACTACAGCTAAAAACGTTCCAATCGAGAGCGCGATCGCACCTTCACGGAACAAAATAACACGACCTTGCAAAGCACCTAAAGCCATGCCCCGAATCGGCAACATCAAAGGTGCAATAATCATCGCGCCAATAATCACGGCAGCACTGTTTGACAGCAAGCCAAGGGTAGCAATGACACAAGAACTGATAGTTAAAGCTAAATAAGACGAGCTTAACTTTGATTCCTCCAGCAACTCTGTATGGAGTTGCTGAATTTCTAACGGATGAGACTTTTGGCGACGGAAGCTGTGAAACCGCTGGCGAATGTTGTTGAACAAGCCTTTCTCCCACTTGGTCACTGTTCACTGGTCACTGATAACTGAATTAAAGTCCTACCCCTAGAGGCTCGTCATCTAGCGCGAGTCTGACTAAGATCGACGTTTGAAGTTACTGAAAATTGACGCATGGTAATGGAATCGGCGATCGCAGAGGCAGCAATTGAAACTAACATCAAGCAATTTCTGTCAGTTCTAGCAGTGTCTCTGGGCGTGGCAACGCTACCGCAAATCTTTAGTTGGTTTCGCCAAATTCCCTATACCCTACTACTAGTTATTGTCGGCTTGGGATTGGCATTTGTGGATGTCCGATTGGTCGAACTATCCCCTGGATTGATTTTGTCAATTTTTCTACCCCCACTGCTGTTTGAAGCGGCTTGGAATTTGAAATGGTCGAACTTAAAGCAAAATCTCGTCCCCATTTGCCTTTATGCCGTGGTGGGTGTAGTGATCTCAATTGTGGGAGTCGCATTTAGTCTAAATCAGTTTGCCTCACTTCCTCTAACGACAGCTTTACTGATTGGTGCGAGTCTTTCTGCTACCGATCCGGTTTCTGTTACGGCTGTATTTCGCGAGTTAGGTGTAAGC
This sequence comes from Chroococcidiopsis sp. CCALA 051, assembly GCF_003015105.1. NCBI lineage: Bacteria > Bacillati > Cyanobacteriota > Cyanophyceae > Chroococcidiopsidales > Chroococcidiopsidaceae > Chroococcidiopsis > Chroococcidiopsis sp. CCALA 051. The sequence continues at coordinate 10,533 of NZ_PYCI01000140.1, forward strand.
AGCCGTCTGACAACTTTAATGGAAGGCGAAAGCTTGTTTAATGACGGCATGGCAGTGGTTGCCTTTGAATTTTTAGTTGCACTGTCTTTCGGAAATACCCAATTAGGGATTCAGCCAATTTTAGTCCAGTTTTTTGTGGTTGTAGGCGTTGGTGTTGCCGTAGGAGGTTTAATTGGTTTTGGGATTTCCTATCTGACGCAAAGATTCGATTTACCTTTAGTCGAACAATCTTTAACGCTGGTTGCTGCTTACGGCACTTACATAATCACCGAGGATTTGGGCGGTTCTGGAGTGATTGGAGTCGTGACTTGCGGCTTGATTTTGGGAAACTTTGGCTCTCGCATCGGCATGAATCCTCGCACGCGAATTATTGTCAGCGAGTTTTGGGAATTCCTGGCGTTTTTTGTCAACTCGATCGTGTTTTTGCTAATTGGCGACCAGGTTCACTTTACAACGCTGGGAGAGAATTTAGGCATTATTGCCGTAACGGTAGGGGCGATTGTTGTCATGCGGGCGATCGCAATTTACACTCTCAGCCAACTGAGTAACTATCTTGCCAAATCTACCATCCCCTTACCAGACCAAACCGTACTTTGGTGGGGTGGGTTGCGCGGTTCTGTATCAATTGCTCTAGCGTTGAGCGTCTCTGCGGCGCTACCAGAGCGAGATAAAATTATTGCTACGGTGTTTGGGGTGGTATTATTCACCTTGCTGTTTCAAGGATTGACAATTAAATCTTTGTTACAAAAGTTAAACTTATTAGGCGATCGCCCTCGTCAAGAGCAATATATGGAATTTATCGCGCGACGGGTTGCCCTCGATCGCGTACTAAAACAGTTAGAGGCAGACCAGCGCCCAGGTATCGATCCAGAGTTTTATCGCTACCAAGAAGCACTAATTAAAGGCGGAATCGAAGATTTGCAAAAAGAAATCGAGCAATTGCAAAACGAGTATCCCGACCTGATAAATTTTAGCGCCGAACAATTACGCTCCGAACTACTGGCAACGGAGGCGAATACATATGCAGAATTTGTCAAAGCCGGACGATTGAATCGAGAACTGTCGCCGTTTCTCCCAGAAGTGTTACAAACTGGGGATGGGCATAGCGATTAAGCCATAGGCGATTAAATTTTCTACAGTCCGCGCAGGCGGACTTCGCTTGTGTAGTCGCGAATTCAAATTGCCCAGGCTGCTAAGAGGAATGCTGCCATCGATCCAAAATGTCTTTAAATAAAGTTTCTTCAATCCAGGTTTTAGCAACTACTGCTAAAGGAAGTGCCATCAACAATCCCAAAGCACCAAAAAAAGTCGTAAAGAAAATTTGTGCCGTTAGTGTAACTGCTGGTAGTAACGCGACTTGGTGAGCCATGACTGTTGGCGTTAGCCAGTAACTTTCAACATTCTGAATGATGATATATAAAACTACAACAGCGAGAGCTTTCCAGGGTGCATCGAGAAATGCGATCGTCGCGGGTAAAAATACACTCAGAGTGGGTCCAATATTGGGAATAAAATTGAGTAATCCTGCTAAAACTGCATGAGCCAACGCTAGCGGTACTTGCAATATCCACAATCCAATTCCACTTAAAGCACCGATAAACACCATTTCAATCAAAGCACCAACCGTCCACGCACCTAAACCATCGGCACAGCGAGTCAGAATTTCATCCACTCGTTTGCGATAAAAGGCGGGAAAGCAGCGAATAAAAGCTTTGCGGTATGGCTGGGGATTGACTAATATCATTAAGGTTAAAATAATCACCAGCAAAAATTCTAATAATGCACCCACAGAGGTAGAAAAGAAAGCTATCATCTGTGCTGGAAGATTGGCAATATAAGGCTGAAGTTGCTCGATCAGCGCATTGATATCTGAAACTTGTGGCAAGAACGGTACTATGCGTTCTTCTAACCAGTTAATTCCTTGTTGAATTTGCTCGATTCCGGCTGGAAGAAGCTTCACCAAGTCTTGAAACTGGTTGATAAATGGAACTACAATTAGCCAAAAACTCACAGTTAATAGAGCAACAACAATACCCAAACTCAACCAGATAGCTCCAGCGCGTTTCATGCCCGATCGCTGAAATCTTCTTACGAGTTGATTAATTGCCACTGCTAATACAACTGCTGTAAATAAAAGTAAGACTAGCTGCCGAATTTGCCAGAGAATATATAGGGAAACAATTAACGCAAATAATCCTAGCCATTGCCCAATTCTCATTTTCTTTACCTACGATCGCCTTTAGATATCAATGTCTTTCGCGAGCTGTGTTTTTTACCAATTCTGCGATCGCGGCGCTGATGATTAGCCCAAATCCCAACGCCTACTAAACCAATAACAGATGCAATCGCCAATAAAGTTAATGGGTTAAAAGAAACAGCAAAACGAACTCCTGGCTTTTTGTGCTGGCATTTTAAACCAACCTTTTATGCCGCTTCATACTTAATTTTAAGCAAGCAGAACTTGACGCACTTGTGACGCAATTTGCTCCCAACTGAAGTGGGTGACAGCATACTGACAACAGGCATCTCTAGAGGGCAATAAGCTTCGATTTGTCAATAGGTCTTCGAGTTTTTCGGCGATCGCTGTTGCTTCACTAGTGGTAGTAATTAAATCGGGCGAGAACGGAGTCAAGATTTCTGGCATCCCGCCTACAGGAGTACACAAAACAGGAGTACCGCAAGCTAGAGACTCCAGCACTGGTAAACCAAAACCCTCCAACGATTGACTGGGCATGACGCAAAGATCGGCAGCTTGGTAGGCGATTGGTAGTCGGTCATCCGGTAGAAAACCTAAAAATTTTACGCAATTGTTGAGTCCCAATTCTGCTACTTGTTGTTGTAATAATGCTTCGAGCGGTCCAATCCCCGCGATCGCCAACCAAATATCGGGAAATTTTGGCTGAATTTGTGCTAGTGCTAACAATAATTTATCCAACCCCATGCGGTGAATTAAGCGTCGCGGCGTGAATAGAATGAGTTGGTCTGAGGGAAAATTCAGTTGGGCGCGGGCTTCTTGACGGGATAAGTTAGGCTGAAAGCGATGTAAGTCAACTCCACCTGGAATGACGTGAATTTTGTCCCACGGCACTTGAGAGTTTTGATGCAAAATCTCGCCAAAGGCGCGGCTAAGGACGATAAAGCGATCGCAACGGCGATAAACTGTTTTTTCAGCTTTCTGTTTGAGAAATACACTCAGTCGGCTTTCTCCTTCTCGATCGCTTTCTAACGCCCAAGGACCGTGAAACGTAAAAGTGACTGGTACGTCTTTGGGTAAGTTTTGTAGCAGAGGCAAACTGTATAGGGCAAAATTGAGGTTAATGGCATCCAATGGCTGTCGTTGATTGACAAAGTTGTGGCGAGCCAGCCATAGCCTTTGCCAGAGGGGATTGTCGGGCGCAGCCAAATTAACTAACTCGATCGCCGAATTGGTTGCTGCTGGTAAACCTAAAGCGTACAAGGTAACGCGATCGCCTGCGGCGGCGAGCTGATGGGTGAGTTCGTATACGTAGCGGTCTAGTCCCCCTGGCGATTGTGGAAACCAACCCATCCCAACGCAGGCAATACGGGCGGTGGCGATCGCAGAATCGGTTTTTTTTGCTAACATTTTAAACTCAGCTTTTTGTCCTGAGAGATCGGCAAGCTAGCCAGTGCAAAATTCACTATTTTGGCAGCAACATCATAGATAACTACCACAGCTTGCTCTCTCCAGCGTTATAGATAAAGATGACGAAAAAATGACAGCAAGGAATGTAGAATTTACACCGATTGTTTGAATTTGATGCTGGCAGCGAGCCAGTGCTACTTGCGATGGTTCTAAACTATCCACACCAAAACAAACGATTCCAGCGGCAAGATTCTCGTCTATTGGAGTGTAAAGCGTTACACGCGACATCTTAGCTAATCCCTCTTTGAGTTGTTGACTGAGGTTATGAATGCGATCGCTCTCTTCACCGATTTGCTAGCAAATTGAAAGCAAAATTACCAACCAATTGGGATAGTTCTTTTCAAATATTATCGGGTATTATCGAATACATTCAATCGCAATAATTCTTCACGCATCATTTTAGTTGTACTCAGCTTTGTCATTTTCTCATCACTTTTAGCTGAAAAAATAGAAACAAATATATGCGTCATTTCCAGCTCTCATTTCTAACAGATAATCTTTTCTCAAGCAGGTTAGGTGGCTCGCTCTATCTACGTGCAACGCCAGCAAACTAGGCATAGTCTTAACTAGTAGCATTTTGCGATCGCAGTTAAATTCGGTTCGTTTGCTACTACATCTATCAAAGTGAAGGTTAGAAGATTGTCAGAGTCAAAATCATAAAGTAATAGCAATATATCCCGATTGGTAGATGTATTTGAAGTCATGATAAGTGTTTGCTTGCAGAGATCGAATATTCAACAACAACTAATTCAACATTTAAACTGTTTTCACAAACTGCAATAACTTTTGGTTTAGCCGAATATTTTTGTTCTTAAAACTACTACGAGGTAGCTTATGGATTGGCAGGCTTTGTGGCATTGGTTATATATTGCAGGGATGGCGATCGGAGCAATCCACTTCATCATGCTTGGTAGAAATCCTCGTGGTGTTCCCAGATACGAGTATTTAGTTGCCGCTTTTATTCCGATCTGGTCGGGACTAGCTTATTTGTCAATGGTTTTACCAGGTGCGGAGTTAGAACAAGGCAAGATTGCGGTTGCAGGACAGGTGGCTCATTTTGCTCGCTACATCGATTGGGTTGTGACTACGCCACTATTGCTGTTAGCCTTGTCTTGGACAGCAATGCATCGCTTGCATAAAAAAGACTGGACGCTGATTGCTTCTTTGATGGCTACTCAGGTGATTGTTGTCGTTTGCGGTTTAGTTGCCGATCTTTCTGTCATACCTTGGGTGAGATATTTGTGGTATATCAACGGCGTTGTCGCCTTTTTTGTTGTTTTAGGCGGAATTTGGGGACCGTTGCGTGCCAAAGCCAGTAGTCAAGACTCAGCTCTGTCCAGTTTTTACAACAAGATAGCTACTTATTTTACAGTGCTGTGGGTTTGCTATCCGATCGTGTGGATTCTCGGTCCTTCCGGTTTCAGAGTTTTTGATCAAACAGTAGATACGTTTTTGTTTTGTCTAATTCCCTTGTTTTCCAAAGTCGGATTTAGCTTTTTGGATTTACATGGCTTACGCAATCTCAGCAGTCCTGACACGCAAACTCGTCTTGATGAAAATGTTGGTGGCGTGATGCGGATGATGGGATTTGCAACTGTCGTAGCACAACCAAGGCGATCGCGTAGAACGCGATATTTATCAGGAGGTATGCGATAATGCAACCAGTTGGACATACAAAATGGGCAATCGCAGAGGGTTATATCCCAGCTTATAGCAATGGACCCGAACCTCAATTTACCAGCCACGAAACCGTATGTATTCTCAATGCTGGTGACGCAGATGCCCATGTTGAAATAACAATCTTTTACAGCGACAAAGAACCCGTTGGTCCTTACAAAGAAACTGTTCCAGCCCGACGCACGAAACATATTCGCTTCAACAACCTCAAAGATCCAGAACCAATCCCCCTCGACACCGACTTTGCCAGCGTCATTGAATCGGACGTGCCAATTGTCGTCCAGCATACCCGTTTAGATTCCCGTCAAGCAGAGAACGCCCTCCTCAGCACCATTGCCTACGCTAGCTATTAGCTTAAAAACATAGGCAAGAAAAAGAATGGTTCTTTTGGGTTGCGGGTGATAGTCGATCGCTCCCTGCAACCAATGGTAGATGATAATCGTCGCCGGATCGCGCAGGATGAAGCAATTGTCAGCTTATTGCCTGATTTTCAAATACTAAGTGCCCTAGCTTTGCACTTCAATTTTTAAGAGGAGAATATGAGCAACAAATTTGGCAAAAAACTTGTTTTTCTAGCTCCAGTTTTAGGGCTGTCCCTGCTTATTGGTGCTTGCGAACCCACGGGTACAGGCGGTACTGGTGGTACTGGTACTACTGATACTACTAGTCCTGCTGAAACTCCTGCTACTAGCCCCACAACTCCAGCTGAGACTCCAGGCACGACAACCACCCCACTTGAAACTCCAGGCACGACAACCACCCCACTTGAAACTCCAGGCACGACAACCACCCCACTTGAGACTCCCACCCCAACAGTTACGCCTTCACCTTCTCCATAACTTGTCTTTATCGACTCGACTTGCGATCGCCAGTTGTAGCGATCGCTGGCATTGAAAATTCTCATTGTTAGTGGTGGAGTTGCCAGCTCTCCACTCCTGGCAATTTTGTCATGCAGTTCATGTTAGTAGAGCAGTTGTTTCGTGACATCTCAAGTACGAACAATAAATTGAGCGATCGCCTTGACAAACTATCCATAGTATGAATAAAACAATACTTCGGACAGTTTTTGGCGCTTGGCAGTAGACAGAAAAGCCATCGAACCGATAGAGTGCCTTTTAGAACAAA
>NZ_PYCI01000141.1:0-16927 GCF_003015105.1 Chroococcidiopsis sp. CCALA 051
AGATGTGTATAAGAGACAGTTCCTGGGCGAAGTTTTCGCGCACGTATTGAAAAGCTAATCCTTGCCACGCCGGAAGATCGGTTTCGCGTAACTTGTCCGTCACCCTTAATTGGATATGGGGGGATATAACTCTCAAAATTTCTTGGGCGGTTTCCTGCGCGCGTTTTAAGGAACTGGAGTAGATGGCATCAAATACCACTCCTTTGAGAAAATCGCCAGTTAAACGCGCGTCGCTGCGCCCTACTTCAGTTAATACTGACTCGTCGCTGCTACCTTGATAGAGACCGAGAGCATTGTAAGTACTCTGCCCGTGGCGTACTAAGATAACGCGGGTTGCTCGATCTTCCTCATGCTTCGATCGCATAAGTATCTCCTGTTTGCTCGCTGTCAATAATGCTTTGCATCTGGTACAAGGTGGCATAATGTCCGCCCAGACGCATGAGTTCGCTATGCGTCCCCTGTTCTAAAATGCTGCCCCCTTCAACGTAGAGAATGATATCTGCGTGTTGCACTGCCCTGAGATTGTGGGAGATTGTAAATGTCGTCTGCCCCTCCGTGAGTTTTTCTAAGGCTGCGTTGACGATTTGTTCGCTGGCACTGTCTAAACCTGTAGTTGGTTCGTCTAGAATCACAATTGGTGCTTGACGGATCGCCGCACGGGCGATCGCAATTCTTTGTCGTTGTCCGCCTGATAGCGTCCCACCCCGTTCGCCCAAAACTGTTTCGTAGCCCTGGGGCAGTTGCATGATAAATTCATGAGCATTGGCAAGACGGGCGGCTTGTTCTACTTCTTTGCGAGAAGATCCTAGTTTCCCGTAGGCAATATTTTCTTGTACGCTAACTGCAAACAAAACGCTATCTTGCAAAACTACGCTAATTTGCTGCCGCAGCGAATCTAGGGTGTATTCGCGTAAATCTTGACTGTCAATTAAAATCCGACCGGAATCGGGGTCATACAAACGGAGAATTAAACTCAGAAGAGTCGATTTACCACTTCCAGAAGGACCCACCACAGCTACTTGTTGCCCTGGCTGAACGGCAAAGCTAATATTTTTTAATATTTCCTTACCTGTACTGTAGCCAAAAGAGACATTCTCAAACCGGATTGCCCCAAAGAAAGGATGTGCTTTTTCTGCCCCTGGTAAGTCGCGCACGTTGGGTTCGTATTCCAATAACTCCACCACCCTTTCACCAGAAGCTGTCGCTTTAGCAATCTGCCCGACTTGAGTGGAAAGTTTTCGCATTGGTTCAAAAGCATTTTTTAAATAAGTCATAAATACTAATAATTCGCCAGGAGTAAGCCCTTTATGCAAAACCACATGGGAACCACGCCACAAAACTGCGGCGATAATGACTGCCATTAGAACTTGCACTGTTCTTTCCAGCGCTGCTGAAAGTTTTAAAGATTCGATCGCCTCATCTAAACTTTTTTGGTTTTGCGCTGCGAAAATGCTATGTAGCATCTCCTGTAAAGAAAGGACTTGTACGACTTTAATCGCGCCAATAGTTTCACCCGTTGTCGCTGCTAAAACACCTTCAGAATCGCGATGTTGTTTGGCGAAACTACGAATACGACCGATCGTTTTACTCGTAAGCAGAGTTAGGAATGGAAATATCGCTGTTGCAACTAAGGCTAATTCCCAGTTCAGCCAATACATAATTGCCAACATTCCTAGTAAAGAGATAATGTTGGTCAATAAAGGTAAAGCAGTTTTGATCGTCACCAACCGCATCTTTTCAATATCAGCCGTGACGCGAGTAATTAAGTCGCCGCTTTTATGTTGTTGGTGAAAGGAAAGGGAGAGACGCTGCAAGCGATCGAAAACTTGACCGCGTACCTCAGACAATACTTCTACAACAGCTAAAGACATACCATAGGTACTCAAATATGCTGCCATACTACCCAGTCCAGTAATACCAACTATTGCTAGTGCTGATAAAGTCAGCAGCATGACTGGATTGAGTCCAAAGCTATTAGGAATATGAGTAGAGTTGTTATGAGCGGGAATTAGAATATTATCGAAAACATATTTTAAGGGCCAAGGTTCTAGTAGCCGTAAACCAGTCTCTATTAATAAAGCGAAAAAAGCACCAACAATTGTGAATCTTTGTTTGCGGATATAGGGGGAAAATTTTCTCAAAATCCGCAGAAGACCTGGTATCACTCCTTTTAAATCTTTTTCTTTGGGGCGCTGACCCATTTAGTAGTTCTCCTTTAATTAGTAGTACTTGGTGCGTGGTGCGTGTAAGGAAGTAGAGCAGCAGAAGGTAGGTTAAACTAGTGGAAATTAAACAAGACTCAAAGCAGCAGTCTGAGAATTGAGAAACATTTTTAGAAAGTTGGCTGTGTTATCAGCTCCTTGAAGATCGAAAATCCTTGAATTGTTTGATGTTTTTTTAGATAAGCAATCGCCGATCTTTTCAGATAAAACTAGAGGCGACAAGTCTTGAGGATGAATACTGTTAACAATTCCCAATTGTTCTAACTTTTGCGTTCTGTGTAATTGTTCTTTATCCACATGCTCGTGACCGATGGGAACTATAATGGCACGGACACCCGTACTCAGAATATTCATTGTGGTGTTGTAACCGCCAAGACTAACAGAAATATCTGCGGTCTGCATGTATTCAAGTAGTTTCGGGGTATAAGTTTCAATTTGAATGTTGTCGCGATCGCTAGCCAATTTCCTTAACTGTGCTACTTTCTCTACTGGCATAAACGAACCAGTAAAAATCTTCATAACATGCGGTAGTTTTCGACTCAATATCGCACTCGATTTAATCAGCGCTTCTAGCACTTCATAACCGATTCTACCACCACCTATACTTGCTACAATTTTGACAGTATCCAAACTAACTTCACTCCATAATTTCTCAAAAGGTGTAGCAGTAAATTTCGGCAGTTGAGTTACAAATCCTGTATGGATAACTTCAGCAAGAATTTCTTGATGTCTCGCAAAACTATCCGAAAAAGTTTGAAAGCGAGAATCGGCATGAAATAGTAGTAAATCGAAATATCGATTCATTAAATTGCAAATTGTTTCCTCTTCTTCAGGATCGCTTTCTTTCCCGATAACGTCGCGCAAGCTAGAAACAATTTTGGTTTTAGGACTTGTTGTTTTTAGATGTTCGACTAAAGGAATTAGCTCGAAGAGTAGCTTGTGTCTACCAAAAGGAAAAAACTCTGTAATCAAACAATCAGGTTGAATGCGATCGCACTCTGCAATTAAGATATTTTTCCTAGCTGCTTTCACTTCCTCAACGGTAAATGGACTACTCCCAACTGTGAATTTTCCCTCTTCCAGCCATAGTGCAGGTAATCGAATAACTTCTACTTGTGTTGGTAGCTCAAAACCTGGAATTTGAGGACCACCAACAATAAAGTAAACTTGAAAATATTTTGCTAAGCTTTGCACAATTTCTGAGCTACGAACTAAATGTCCCATACCACTCAGATATTGACAGTAAAACATAATTTTTTTCATAACTAGCTCAGAATTCCTACAATAAAAACTATCTAGACCGCTGAGCGATCGCTCGCTAAAGTGGGTAAAGAAGTATATTTTTGATAAATTTGGTTCAATTGATGTTCGCAGACTTTTTGAGACATGAGTTGAAGTAAATAATCTTTCACTCGAACTAAACCATTCATGTCTAAGTTAAAGTCTGGCTTTTTTCGTCCTTCTAACTGACTTAGAAGTAGATTCATTAAAGTGATGGAGCTAAAATCTCCCTTACCAGGTATGAGTGTCTTAATTAACCCTAAGCTTGCCATTCTCTCGGCTCTAATTGACTGTTCTTGAGACGGCTTACTACGCGGAATAATGACAGATGGCTTTCTAGCCGATAAAATTTCACAAACAGTATTGTATCCAGCCATAGATACCACAACATCTGCGGCATTTATATAGCTCATTAAATCATCTGTAAATTCTCCAACTCGAACTTGAGAGTTATTTTCTGCTGCTTGTTCGACGAGTTGCTTTTGCGCTTTAGGCATTTCAGGACCGCAAATTACCAAACTTTTAATGCGATACTTTGCTGGTAATAGTGCTAAGGCTGACAAATAATTATCTACTAACTCATAGCCATCCTCTCCACCTCCAGGAGTCACTAGAATTAAGCGTTCTCGCTGCGAAACTTTTAATTCTTGTCGAATGCAAGTTCGACTCTTTTGTCCCGGTTGACGGTGCAGATAGCCACAGTAGCGTACTTTCTCGACAATTTTAGGTGGAAATCTATATTCTCGTACCGTGTCAAAAACTTCTGGCGTTCCAACTATTTGTACTTGATGGTAAAACTTGTCTATTGCCGTATAGAAATCGCTTTTTTGCCACTCTGCAATTGTTTTTTCAGAACAGTCAAGAATATCTCGTAATAACAGTACTAGTTTAGTCTCTGGTAATGTTGTTTTTAGATAATTGAGCGTACCCCGTAATTCATTTTTGAGTCCATAAGGTTTCTTATCTACTAAAAAGATGTCTGGTTGAAAAATAATTGTTGCTGACAAGATCAATTCCGATCGCAGCTTAACTATCTCTTCCACACCCATTCCTAAATATTTGACAGCAATTTCACCAGTTTCACCGCGATTTAGACAAGGTAACTTAATATAATCAAGTCCTTTTGGTAATCGAAAGCCCTGAAGCATGGGCGAACCAGAAAGTAATAAAATTGAAAGATCGGGAATTTCGCTTAATAGGTGTTCGCAAATTGCTAACATTCTGCGAATATTGCCAAGTCCAAATGCGTCGTGGGAATAAACCAGCAGTCGCATGACTGATATCCTTTTTGTGTGGTTGGTTGTGAAAAATTGACTGGCGATCGCAGTTCGCCACTAATGATTTGTCTTCCATCTACATATATCTTTGCAGTCAGTGATGAATTGACAATGAATGTTTAATGAGAGATTTCTCATGAGAAATCTCTCATTTTCGCCATAAGTCTCTCTTTCACTCCACCTCATAGCGGTTTTCGATTGGGTAAAACACACGATCTGTAGGGGCGCTTTCTCTGTGCGCCCCTACAAATGTCACGCACGCAATCGAGAATTGCTATCATTCGTTTGCATACATAATTGTATAGAGGCAACTCATCTCTACAAAGCCATTAAGAAAACATCTCAGTAGGGTATGTTAGCCTTTGGCGTAATGCATACTGCTACCATTTTTTCAAAACTATGCAATAGGCGATCCCCCCAACCTCCCTTATCAAGGTGGTTTGGGGGGATCTCATGTAGTGCAAGGGGTGCAAATCTGTGCGCCCCTACAAATGCTAAAAATGTTATTTGAGTATTGTTGGTTTGCAAGCGATTTCCAACTGTGCCTGTATACATCCTAATAAGTCTTTGAAGAGGAAAGGCTTAGTAATGTAATCATTTGCACCAGCTTGCAAAGCAGCTGCCTTACATTGATTATCGTCACGAGCAGTCATAATGACAATTGGTAGCACTTCTCCCTTGCTACGTAATTCTTGCATGACCTGCCAACCATTTTTAATTGGTAAACCAAGGTCGAGTAACAATAGATCGGGTTGACTAGTTTGAGCCAATTCAATCGCCTGTTCTCCATCAGTTGCTACTAGAGTATCGAAACCACTTTTGCCCAGTCCTTTCTCAACAAAAGCAGCTAGACGAGCTTCGTCTTCCACAATCAAAATTTGGCTCATAACCTTGTGGTGTACCTATTTCAAGGTGGTCAATGAATAAAGTAAATGCTGAAGAGAACGATTTCGCTAATCTTGCGTAGAAATCCTTGCAAATCTTAGCTAGCGATCGCCCTACTGCCACAACCTAAGCGCCTCATTGTTATATGATGACAGAACTATCTATACGGATAATAACAGACTAAAAATAAACGTCATAAAAGATAAATCTTTTATTTATAAATATTTTATTTATCTGTCTTCTGTTTGCTTAATCCTATCTTTTAGAAAAAGTAATAGAACAACCCAGCAAACTCTCAATCATTTCAGCAATTATTCTCTTGCCAATTATTTTGACAGTTAAAGATGAGATTGTGATGAAATTGAAATGAGAAACTTTTCATCTCTGAACTTGCCGATCGCCTTGCTACTTTGATTTAATCGTCAACCAACTCGTTCGGCATGACCTTTTTTCTCTGGCGATCGCTTCAGAGGTATGACAATCGTAAATCTAGCACCAGCACCAATATCACTTTTGAGTAAGATTCGTCCACCATGTGCCTCTACAATTGCTTGGACGATTGATAATCCCAACCCAGCGCCTTCAGATCGGCGGCGACTGTTAGCAGCACGAGCAAAGCGTTCAAATATCCTTTTTTGATCTACAAGTGCGATCCCTTCTCCCGTGTCACGCACCCAAAAACTAATTCTACTTTTACTAATTGCCGAGCCAATACCAATTATGTCATTCTCTTTTGTGTGCTGAATGGCATTTTGAATTAAGTTCATCACTGCCTGAGTCAAACGCTGGCGATCGGCGATCGTTTGACCTTGAGCTGTACTGTCGAATTGCCAGTTACGCTGGGCTAGTGCTTGTGCTTTAGCAAATAATTCCTCTGTAAAAGATTGAAGCTCGACAGTTTCCCAGCGTAAAAAGTCCGGGCGTTCTGCTTTTGTTAGTAAAATCATGTCATTGACAAATCGACTCATGCGATCTAACTCATCTAGCACTAGCGCCCGAGTTTCCCCTATTTCTTCGGGGTTGTCGCCCATTAATTCTAAATGTCCGCGCACGATCGCGATTGGCGTTCGTAGTTCGTGTCCCGCATCGTTAATAAACTCTTGCTGGCTAGTAAAAGCGGCTTGCAATCTATCCATCATTTCATTAAAGGTAGTTGCTAACTCCGCCAGTTCTCCCTTTCCTTCTACAGAAATGCGTTGATTGAGATCGGACTCGCTGATTTTACGAGTTGTTTGGAGTATGAGGCGCAGAGGAGCCAAAACCCCCCGAGAAGCAACCCAAGCTATTAGCAAAGCCAGAATTAGCACCACAGCACTGACTTGAACGATTGCTAACACGGCTTCTAAAACTTCAGCTCGTTCGCCAGCGGTAGTATGAGCAACCACAAACACACCTGCAATTTTGCCGTCAAGCCAAACAGGTTTAGCTGTGTAAAGAACGCTATCAATATTTGGTTTTGTAGGAAATTCCTTCTCACCTTGCTCTGGTTGAGTCAGTTTTCCCCAGTGTTGAATTAACTTAGAATCGGGAGCAAGTACTTTGGGTCTAGCTCTCGGACTAGATTTACGAAATTCTCCATCCACGATCGCGATCAAGAAGGTGTCGTCCTCCGGTAGCTGGCGACCGAGAAAAGCATCGAAAAATTCTTCTAACTCATCCTCTGTCGCTGGAGGTTTTGTCAAACGTATGTCTGCTTGTTTGAGCAAATTGACAGCAGCCGTCACTTCTTCATCTTCGCGATCGCTTGCTTTGGTTTCTGCATCAATTAATTGAGTAAATATTTCCATCTTCTCCGTCAGTTCCCGATTGACACGCTGGTTGACGCGCTCGTAAAGCACCTGGCGAAACGCAGGGATGGAAACTACAAAAATGAAACCAATTGTCAGCAGATACCATAAGAGAATACGGGTACGTGCTGCCCAAAAGAACCCTCTGGCAGCCGAGAAATTTGATTTAACCTTGGGAGAGGCTCTACTCTCGCTGCGTTTTTCTTGCATCGATCGAAATTTATGATAGTTTTAGAAAAAAATTAATAGTTCTTAATATTTGACATTAGTTTACATAATAACTGCTAAACATGACTTTTTTTCAGATTATCACCTCAGAACGCTAAAATCCCTCCATAAGGGGCTTGACAAACGTATAAACAAGAAGGAATATTCCAGAATCTCTAAGGAGTAAACTAACAAGACTCACTACAGGTAAAGCAGGCACTTGTAAAGAATTAATGCGTCTACGAAACAGATGAGTCAAAGCCGATCTGTGAGTGGCGATCGCTCCTCTATGATGAGAAATGGTCTGACTCCAACCCCAAACCGAACGGTTCAACTACCATTTGTTTAGTGCGAGCGATCGCCTGAAATCTCGTCCACAATGCTAGCGAAGGATATGAAAACATGCACGTATTAGTGACTGGAGTTGCCGGATTTATCGGTTATCATTTAGCCCAACGGTTGCTTCAAGAGGGGATAGGAGTCTATGGCATAGACAACCTCAACAACTACTACGATGTCAAACTCAAGCACGACCGCTTAGCGCAACTTCAGCCACATCTGGGGTTTGCATTTCAAAAATTGGACTTAGCAGAACGCGATCGCCTTTTAGAATTGTTTCAATACAATAAATTCGATTATGTCGTCAATTTAGCAGCCCAAGCAGGGGTTCGTTATTCTCTACAAAATCCCTTTGCCTACTCTGATAGTAATCTTTCCGGGTTTGTTAACCTGCTGGAAGGCTGTCGTCACAGTCAGGTCAAACACTTAGTCTTTGCGTCTTCCAGTTCTGTTTACGGTGCAAATACCAAAATACCTTTCTCAGTTAGCGATCGCGTCGATCGCCCCGTGTCTCTCTACGCTGCTACCAAAAAAGCCAACGAACTGATCGCCCACGTCTACAGCCATCTCTACAATTTACCGACTACCGGATTGCGTTTTTTTACCGTTTACGGTCCTTGGGGAAGACCGGATATGGCTTATTTTAAATTTGTCCAGGCGATTGAAGCAGGCAAGCCAATTGAAGTCTACAACTATGGCAAGATGAAGCGCGACTTCACCTATATTGATGATGTTGTAGAAGGCGTAATGCGAGTTATGCTGCGTCCACCTCAAATGTGTTCTCAACCAAACGGCAGTAGTGCAATACCTGAAAACCAAGCTCCATATAAAATTTACAACATTGGTAATAATAGTCCGGTAGAACTGAATGAGTTTATTCAGACAATTGAGACCGCTTTGGGAAAAACAGCTCGCACGCAAATGTTACCGATGCAACCCGGTGACGTTCCTTGTACTTACGCCGATGTAGACGATTTAATTCACGATGTAGGATTCAAACCTACTACACCTTTATCAGAAGGAATTCAACGCTTTGTTGACTGGTATAAACTTTACTACAAAGAGCAGGAAGCAGGGAGCAGAGAGCAGGGAGCCGGGAGCAGGGAACAGTGACCGTAGGGGTGGGTTTGGCGAATAGATTGACAGCCTGAGCAATACATCTTCGCTCGAAATTCGCCCTTCTCAGGTATCAGCAATCGGTGCTCGGCAACCAAAATAACTTGCGATGATTAAAAATAGTTTTGACACTCTCTGTTGTCTTTCACGCTATTACTTTCATTTCTTCTTTCAAACATCAGATATTTATTTCATAGAAACCTTTCTGAAGGAATAGTGTTTAACAAATTTATAGAGATTATTCTATAAGTATTATTATCTAAGCTATGGCTGCACTCATTCGTGAATGTTGTTTTTCTCAAGTTATATGTAAAATAAGAATGGTAAACCTAATATTAAGAAACAATAAGTATTAATACCCTAATCGCGAATTAGAAAAGACGCAGTTGTAAGTATTAATGTATTCCTAAAGTCATAGTTAGCTTGATACATATCTGACTCTCGCTCAGTTGCCGCGATCGCCAGTATCTAAAAAGGTAAGAGGAATCAGGAGCAAGCAGTTTAGCAGCTTTTAAAAGTCTTGCTAAAATAAAAAAAATATAGAATAACAGTAATATGTATAATTGTTACCAATATAAAATCAATAGACAAATTAGCTAATATATAGAACCTTAATAGTTCGATTAGAGAAAGTCGGGTTTTTCAGGAATCCAAAGTAAAAGTAAAGCAAAAAGCATAAGGTTGTTAATTATACCATAAATTAACTAACCGATATCAATGTATTTAACATTTTATTTCTAAAATCTAGGTCGATTTGGAGTTTCTCGATGAATCAACAAAGTTCCCGAAGGAAGTTGATACGCTTAAGAGAGCTAATAATTACCACTACAGTAGGCTCCTTGCCTAAGCTCGCTATGGGTACGGCTGCACGCCGAAAATTCTACCCTCTGATCTTGCGGCACATGGGTAAAAAAGTTTTTATTCAAGAGGGAGTAGAGTTTCTCAGTGCTGAAAAGATCGAGCTTGGCGACGAGGTTTATTTATTTGGCAACGTCAAGCTGAACGCTTGGAATGATAATTGTCAAATTTTGCTAGGCGATCGCGTTGCTATAGATCGAGGTGCTGATATTACTTGTGCGGGAGATAACTGCACGATTGAAATTGGTGATGGCACGTTCGTCGGTCCCTACTCCTGTATCGCTGGTCCAGGGAATGTCAGAATTGGCAAGGACTGCATGATTGCTGCTCACAGTGGCATAGTGGCTAACAATCATATTTTTGCAGACCCCTTACAGAGGATTCGCGATCAAGGAGTGACGAAAAAGGGAATTGAAATTGGCGACGATTGCTGGTTGGGTTATGGCGTGAAAGTTTTAGATGGGGTCACAATCGGCAAGGGTAGCGTCATCGGTGCTGGCGCGGTTGTAACCAAAGATCCCCCCCCTTACTCGGTTGCCGTGGGCGTACCAGCTAAAGCAATTGCCAACCGCCTGCAAATTCAAGAAAAAGTGACTCACCAACACGAATACAACCCGGTCGCTCAGGGCGATCGCGTTTCAACAAATCCATCCCGCGATCGCGCTGCAAGCAAAAACGAACTTGCCCATAGACCACTAGAAAATTTACTCCAAGCAACCTTGGAATGCATTCGCCACATCCTAGAAGTTGATACTGTCGCAGTCTTATTACAAACAGAAAACGGAGAACAGCTAGCAGTTCATGCAACTTTGGGTTTGGAAGAAGAAATTGAAACTGGAGTCAGAATTCCCATCGGACAGGGATTTGCGGGTAAAATTGCAGCTCAACCGGAGTTAACAATTGTTGACGATCTATCGACCATAGAAGTCTACAGTCCCGTACTGCGACAAAAGGGACTGCATTCTATGCTAGGCGTTCCTCTATTTGCTAGCAATCGAGTCGTTGGTGTATTTCACATTGGTAGCTTGCATCCGCGACACTTCACCAACAAAGAAGCACAAACAGTACGCTACGTTGCCGATCGCATTGGAGAAGCGATCGAACCAGTTCTACGTTTGTGGCAAATGCCTGATTATGTTAATGGCTAATGGCTAATGGTTAATTGTTAATATTGGCGATCGATCTGATTAACTATTAACAATCGACAACACGCTAATCTTCGCCAGATCCGTAGCGCCAAGCGTCAATCCAGCGGTGGTATTGGTACTGTTGTGGTGTGGGTAGATTTTTTAACCAAGGTTGGATAATTGGACTGAATTTGTTGAAAACTGAATAGAGTCCAAGGTTAGTGTAATGGATCGTCCAATTTAGTAAAGCCCCCAAACCAACGTGAGGGATAATTTGGGCGATTAACAAAGGATGAGCGATCGCAGTTTTGAACAAAGTTTGTGTCAGGGGCAAAAACTGTACTACGTCTTGGAGAAACGGTCTGAGGACGCGATCGCCTAACTGTTGCATGGTGAGAAATACAACTGCTAGCAACCGATTAATGCGATCGGGCGGAATAGTTTCCCTAACATCAGCCCTCATCGCTTTTTGAAACAACCACGTAACGCTGAGATTTGGTTGATAGGGGGCTAGTAACGACAGTGACGATGCAGATAACTGCTCGCTAGAAAGTGCTGCATGAATGCCTAGCGTTAGACGTTCTAAATGGCGTACCATTGCTCCAAAACCGCCAAAGCTTAATGGTGACTGATTGCCACTACTATCTCCCACTGGTAGAATCCGATTCCAAGGAGTGTGTAAAGGACTTTGGCGATAGGCAGGAAAAAAGCCAAATAAGGCTCGTTGAAAATGCAGCTTATCTAAATCTACAGCCTGATACTGTGGTAGCAATCGCAAATACTCTTCAAATAACGCTTCTAAACCCAAATGGTCTGGACTAGCATCCATGTAGGTAAATAAATACGTCGTTCTACCATCTCTAGCAGGAAAAGCCTCCCAGAAATACTGACAGCGATTTTGAATCGGCGTGAAAGTGGCAATCAAATCGCCAGTTTGGTTCTGAGAAAACCCTTGAGCGCAACTACCAACAACCAAACAAATACTATCGGGTTTTTGTCCCTGACGTGCTTGTTGTGTCATCGGAGACAAATGCCCCATTGCATCGATGAGGAGGCGAGTTGTAATTGGTAATTGGTTGTTGGTAATTGGTAATTGGTAATTGGTAATTGGTAATTGCTCCTCAGCTTTCTTCTCTCCTGCTCCCTGCACCGAAGCGCTCCCTGCTCCCGTTTCCACAAGCACGCCATTAGGATGAACGATCGCACTCACAAAGGGAGTATTTTCTAATAACACACCACCTGCTGCTAGAAATTTTTGCTTTAAGGTTTCTAGCAAACAAATTGGATCTACACCCAGATTGAGTACGTCTTTAACCCAGATTTCGCCGCCCCAATTTTCGCCACTATTATGAAAGCTAACGCGGGCGGGGTTATACTCAGTAGCGATCGCTTGTTCTAATTCCGCTTCAGTTAATAAATTCAGCCGCAAAAAAACTGACAATTCTTGCCGCGAAATATTCCACTCTTGCTGTCTACCTCTTAAAATTCCGCGTTCGAGCAAAGCGACTCGCCATCCCCGCAGTACCAAAGCGCTGCCAATTAAAATTCCTAGCGTACCACCGCAAATCACGACATCCCAGTCAACGGTTTCCAAAAGAGTTTCGCTTTGAGTTACGACTGTCGGTACGGCTGTCGTATCCGTTCTCATCGACGCGAGCAAGCGATCTGCTTGTCGTAAGCCACTCAAAACATCGCCTGGTAGTTGAGTCAGAATATCTTCTGTTAAACTCACGATCTTACTACTCTTTATTTAACTAATTGCGATCGAATATACCCAATCTTGATATTTTGGTTCTCTACCTTCGGTAATAGCAATCAGTTTTTCTTGCAGCTTTCGTGTAATTGTATTTTGCCGCGATAATTGATAATTTTCTAATTTTTTTACTGGAACAATTTTAGCTGCTGTACCGCATAGGAACACTTCATCGGCAATTAAAAGTTCGGTTCGATCAACTGGTCTTTCTATTGTTTCAATTCCTAAGTCACTGGCGATTTTAATAACACTATCTCTAGTAATTCCTTCTAAAATATCTTGGTCGAAACCTGGAGTAATCAGTCTTTCGTTTCTGACAATGAATATATTCATTCCCGAAGCTTCGCTCACTTTGCCTTGAGAATTCAATAAAATTGCCTCATCAAAACCCGATTCAGCTGCTTCTGTTTTTGCTAAAGCAGAAGTGATGTAAGCAGCACTTATTTTACCCCGTAGTGGCATA
Source organism: Chroococcidiopsis sp. CCALA 051 (assembly GCF_003015105.1). Taxonomy (NCBI): domain Bacteria; kingdom Bacillati; phylum Cyanobacteriota; class Cyanophyceae; order Chroococcidiopsidales; family Chroococcidiopsidaceae; genus Chroococcidiopsis; species Chroococcidiopsis sp. CCALA 051. The sequence goes on from NZ_PYCI01000141.1 coordinate 13,316, forward strand.
CTGCGATCTTCTTGTCGATACCAAGAGCTGATACGACAGCTAACACCTTCAGCAGATAAATAGTCTTGCAACTCTAATCCGTAAACAAAAAGATCCTTTTCGATCGAATGCAATCGCGGTGCGATTCCTAAGCCAGAGGTGTAAACAAAAGGACGAATGTAGAAAGATGCTGTGGGCTGATTGCGTTTGACAAATTCAACAATGACGCTTTGAATTTTGTCTGCTGGTAAATCGTAGTGGAGAAATCTTGCGCTGTTACTCAATCTCTGGCAATGGCGATCGAGCCGAAACAGCAAAATTTGCTGGGAATCCTGTGGGTGGGGAATTCCGCGTAAACCACCTAAGGCTCCCGTTCCGTAGTGTAAGGCATGGGTAGCAATGGAGATCTTAGCCTCGCCAAACGGAACAAACTGATTTTGAAAGTAGGCGATCGGTAGGAAGCTTTGCACGGGCAAACTTAAACAGAGGTGAGATATTTCACTATAGACGATTTTACAGCTCTAATCCCAGTACGATTTGAACTAAATTCAAATAGAACAGATGAATTTGGAAAGCCTAATATATTATCATCAAGCATAGTAAAATTAAAAGTACTAAGTTTACAGCCAGTAAGTCGACTTAGGCTTGTTGGAGCTTTAGCTAATTGAGTTGGCGATCGCGATCGCTCTCTACAACTCAAGCTTAAAGCGAGTATAAATAAAAATTAAGATTCAGTTCTGCCTGTGGAAAACTTCGGGTTTTCTGTGGAAAACCCGGGGACAATTTGTGGAAAACTATTGATTTTACGTGGAAAATTTACAGTAAGTATAAATACCCTGTGGAAAACTTAAGGCTTTTTTCCACAAGTTTTCCACAAGTTTTAATCTCTAGGATCGCCACAGAAACAGCAAGAGCCATTTTTTTTCACAGTTTCCACAGCACCTACTACTACTAATAAAAAAAATATATCTTTAAGTCGGATCTATTCGCACAGAAGTTTATCGGTTCATCCTTACAACAACCTTGACAAGAGTGATACTATGTCTATTCTGGAGCAAATCTGTCCTAGCCCAGTGCCATCTGTTAGCCGTCCATGAAACTCGTCTGTACTCAAAACGACCTTAGTACAAACCTTTCTCTTGTCAGTCGCGCCGTCCCCTCGCGTCCGACTCATCCGGTTTTGGCTAACGTATTGCTGCAAGCCGACGCAGATACGCAGCAGGTAAGCTTGACAGCTTTCGATCTCGAACTGGGAATCCGCACCACGTTTGCTGCTACAGTGATATCAAGCGGTGCGATGACTTTGCCTGCTAAGTTGTTAAATGATATTGTGGCAAGGCTTCCAGAAGGAGAAATTACGCTGGAAGAAGAGGAAGGAGAAGTCCCATTTATTGCGGCGATCGCCTCTCAGCATGGACGCTACCAAATTCGCGGTATGGGTGTGGAAGAATTTCCAGAATTACCCGTTTTGGAGAAGGGTGAATTCGTGCATTTACCAGCAGATGCTTTGATGGAGGGGTTGAAGGGTTCGTTATTTGCGACGAGTGCTGATGAAAGCAAGCAGATTTTGAAGGGACTGCATTTAACCGTCCAACAAGACACGCTAGAATTTGCAGCAACAGACGGTCATCGCTTGGCAGTCGTGCAAACTGCCAATGACACTTCAGATGGAGAAGAGACAAGACAGCTTGAAGTTACCGTACCTGCTAAAGCGTTTCGAGAACTGGAACGGATGCTGGGTAAGCTACAAGCCAGCGAACCAATTGCCTTAAATTGCGATCGCGGTCAAATCGTGTTTGAATGGTCGGAGCAGCGACTGACGTGTCGCACCTTAGAAGGTCAGTATCCCGCCTATCGTCAGTTAATTCCACGTCAATTCGAGAGACAAATTGCGATCGATCGCAAACAATTACTGGGTGCATTAGAACGAATTGCGATTATTGCCGACCAGAAAAATAATATTGTCAAGTTTCATATTGATACTGACAAACAAGAATTAGCCTTATCAGTTGATGCGCAAGATGTAGGTAGCGGAAAAGAATTTCTACCTGCTGAAATTTCTGGTGGGGGCAATCTTGATATTGCTTTTAATATTGCTTATTTGATGGATGGAGTCAAAGCATTACCTTCAGGGGAAATCGAAATGCATCTCAATACGGCAGTCACTCCAGTGGTTTTGACTCCCATTGGTGGGTTGCAGATGACTTATTTGATTATGCCCGTACAGATCAGAAATTAGTAGGGGCGCACAGCTGTGCGCCCCTACGTTAATGAAATGTACTAAACCTTAGCAATATCGGCAAAACGAATTTTGAGATAATCCTCGTCCATCTTGGCTCCAGATGGTTGTAATGCAGCTAAAGCTTGCGGTAAAACCAAATTACGGCGATGGTTGCCAATAGTAATATTCAATTCATCCCCTGTTTTGCTCAACTGAATTTTATCTTTGGGAATTCCCGGCAAATACAGTTCTAGACTGTATTGATTTTGCTCTTGTACGACTTTGAGCGTAGTTTCTTTATAATAAACTTGAGCGGGATCTTCTTCTTGATATAATGTTTCTTTCAGTCTTTCTAAAGCTGCTAAACCACACATTTCCTCGGAATATAGTGGCACTTCCTTCACGGGTAAAGGACGAAAGTTTTCGTGAATTTCCTGACGATATTGCTGTTGATTTTCTTTCCACTTTTGAAAGAAAGGATCGGTTACTTGTTCGGGAATGATTCGGTTGGCAACGACTAAATCTGTAGAAACATTATATAAACTGAGATAGGCATGAGCGCGAAGAGATTCTTTAATCACCATTTTTTCAGGATTAGTGACTAGGCGCACGGAAGTTTTCGTGTTGTCAGTTAAAACTTTTTCCAATGCCTCAATTTGCTCGTAAAATTCATAGGGAGCGTCCATCACTTCTTTATCTGGAAGCGAAAAACCTGCAATAGGTTTAAATAAAGGCTCTACCAAAGGTCTAAGCGCTACAGACATTTTTTGTAATGGCTTGTAAAAGCGGCGCATATACCATCCACTGACTTCAGGTAAGCTAAGCAACCTTAAAGCCGTACCCGTAGGCGCAGAATCGATAATTAAGACATCGTATTCGCCTTCATCGTAGTGGCGCTTCATTCGCACTAGACCGAAAATTTCATCCATGCCTGGTAGAATAGCTAATTCTTCAGCTTGGACTCCATCTAATCCTCTTGCTTGCAAGACTTGGGTGATATAGCGTTTGACTGCACCCCAGTTTCCTTCTAATTCCAGCAGCGCGTCTAATTCTGCACCCCAGAGATTTTGGCGTACTAGGCGAGGTTCGTGTCCTAATTCTAAGTCAAAGCTATCTGCTAGGGAGTGTGCGGGGTCAGTGCTGAGAACCAGCGTGCGATAGCCGAGTTCGGCGCAGCGCAGTCCGGTAGCCGCCGCCACAGAGGTTTTCCCAACTCCTCCTTTACCAGTCATGAGGATTAGACGCATGAATATTGTCCTATCTGAGAAATGTTTATATTTGTTTATAATCTATCAGCTGTTGAATTATCGGTGGGGAAATAGGTTCAATGGTAGTTGGTAATGGGTAATGGGTAGTTGGTAGTTGGTAGTTGGTAGTTGGTTATTATTCTCCCTTGTCCCCCTTGTCTCCCC
>NZ_PYCI01000238.1:0-4007 GCF_003015105.1 Chroococcidiopsis sp. CCALA 051
GCTATAACACTGCTATAACAATGCACAAAAAAGTTGAAGTCCTACCAGATCTAGCGGCGCTAGTCCAGCGATCGCTCGAACTCACCCTCGCCCAAATGCACAACGCCATTCAAGCACGGGGACTGTGTACCATTGCCCTATCGGGTGGTAGCACGCCTAAACCTCTCTATGAAGCGATCGCTGCCCAAGCATTACCTTGGGAGAAAGTTCACGTTTTTTGGGGTGACGAACGATACGTTTCTCCCGATAGCCCAGATAGCAATCAGCGGATGGCACGACAAGCTTGGTTAGATAAAGTCGAGATTCCTGCCGAGAATATCCACCCCATGCCCACCAGTGCAGCCGATCCTGCTGACGCTGCCCTTCAATACGAAACCCATCTTAAAGAGTTTTTTCAACTAAAATCGGGTGAATTTCCCGCTTTGGATGTAAATTTATTGGGGATGGGAGATGACGGACATACAGCGTCCTTGTTTCCTCATACTGCGGCTTTACAAGTGTGCGATCGCATAGTTACAGTTGGGAACAAAGATGGACAGCCTCGGATCACATTTACTATCCCTACTATCAACCAAGCTCGTTGCACCATATTTTTAGTCTCTGGTGCGAACAAGCAAGCGGCGTTAGCACAGGTATTTGCATCCGTAGCGGACGATTATACCTATCCTGCACGGTTCGTTCAACCCCAAGGAGAACTTTGGTGGTTGTTGGATCGAGCAGCCGGACAAGGCTTGCAATTACCCGAAGAGTAGCGCTTAAAATCAAAAACTGTTCACAGGGATTGACTTCATGATCGTTTGCCCTAATTGCAATCACCTCAACCCAGAAGGGGCGCAAGCCTGCGAAGCTTGCTACACACCTCTACCAGCTACTACTAGTTGTCCTAACTGTGGCGCACCCGTACAAACTGATGCAAGGTTCTGCGGACAATGTGGCTACGATCTCAGTGCTGACTTAGCAACTGTCGCCGAAGGAACGCCGCTAGATCTTGGTGACCTACCACCGACTCAACCAAGCTTGGCTGTTCCAGAACCTAGAGTCGAGGAACCCAGAGTCGAGGAACCCAGAGTCGAGGAACCCAGAGTCGAGCCAGCTATAGAGCTAGAAACACCTGCACCTGTAGTGGAAATCATTCATCGCGACCTATCAGCGACTCCAGAGCCAGAACCGATAATAGCACCAGCGCCGACTCCAGAGCCAGAACCAATCGCAGAATCTCGTAAGAGTAGCAGTATTAACCCTCCTCCCCCGCCAGCACCATTCACACCGCCAACACCAACACCACCACCACCGCCAGCAGTATCCCCACCCACTCCCATGCCAGCAATGCCCGTGGTTTCGAGTTCCAAAACCCAATTGCAGCAGCAGATTGCCAAGCTCTTTCACGTCCAGACCAATACTCCGATCGAGCTACCACCAACTCTTTCTGTGGTGCATATTGGTAAGCCTAACGATCGCATTCCTCCAGATGTTGACGTGGCTGGGTTTCCTAATTCCGAAATCGTCTCGCGGATTCATGCCGACATTCGCATTGAAGGAGATGCTTACTACATAGAAGATGTGGGCAGTTCCAACGGAACTTACATCAACAATATGCCCCTTTTACCAGGTAATCGTCACCGTTTGCGGATGGGCGATCGCATTGCTTTAGGTAAGGGAGACTTAGTAACTTTTCTGTTTCAACTTTCATAGCTACTTGTAGCTTATTCTCGACCTGGCTAAAGTGATTACAATTACTCTGCTACATCCTCAAAACGGTACTCCCGTCCAAAATTGGACGTTTGAAACTGAATCTGTTGTCCGCGTTGGACGGGCAACAGACAATCAGGTAATTCTATACAGTGCTGTTGTTTCTCGCTACCATGCCGAATTACATGCGACAAGGGGACAATGGCAGTTAGTGAATTTAGGCGCGAATGGCACATATATAGATGGTCAACCAATTACAGAATCGATTTCAGTCATAAATGGTACGGTGATTCGACTGGCTAAATCCGGTCCTCAATTACAAATTAAGTTATTGCCATAGCAGTACGATACGAGAGAAGATATTTTCAACAGCCTCAAGCAAGACCTTACCAAAGAATGTGTGAGCGGTTGCTTTGGTTAAGTGACTTACAATGGGAGTTATCTTCAACGACCAATCACCATGCTGAAGCGTTCTAAGTTCGAGACAACCCAATCTCAAATTATGCACCGTGCGGAGGAGCTGATCGACGCAGCATCGAACCGCTATCGAATTACCGTCCAAGTCGCCAACCGTGCTAAGCGTCGCCGTTATGAAGATTTTGATAATGTAGACGATCCGATGATGAAACCAGTCATCCGCGCCATCATTGAGATGTCTGACGAGTTGACTCAACCAGAAATTATCGGTGAATAGCCAATAGAGGAAGTCATGAGTGGTTAGTGGCTGGTGGCTGGTGGAACTAGATTCTTAGTTTTGGTCTAGTCACCTGTTACTCTTCACTGACAACTGATAACGGGTGAGTTGCGATCGCCCGTTTTTTGCTATTTATTGCGGTCGCTGAGTCAAATGCTTGAGTTAATCCAATTAAACTCATTGGTTGTGCGATCGCATATTTCAACAATAAATCTCACCTGAGTTATGCGCTCTTTAAAAATAAACCCGCCCAGATGAAACTTTTGACTTGCTGACATCAGCTATAAAATAAATTGGTTAAATTGCTCGAACGGAAAGCTTTTACCCGAAAGAATAAATTTCCCCCTAATTCCTGTTGTAGTGATTAACATGAATGAGGTACTAGAGAATTTGTGACTTGCCTCAAGCGTACATTTTATCCTCTAGGGAGTTAGCAACATGTTTTTGGTTACGGGAGCAACAGGAGGAATTGGCAGGAGGGTGGTGCGATCGCTCCGAGAACGGGGAATGCCCGTGCGTGCTTTTGTGCGTCTGCTGTCTCGCTATAGTGAGTTAGAACATCGAGGCGCAGAAACCTTTATCGGCGATCTGCAAGTCGATCGAGATATTCAAAAAGCTTGTCAGGGAGTACAGTACATTGTTAGCGCTCATGGTTCCGATGGCAATGCCTTCGCCCTAGACTACCATGCCAATATTGAGTTGATCGACCGAGCTAAAGAACAGAAAGTACAGCACTTTGTTTTTATCTCTATCTTAGGCGCAGATCGCGGTTATGAAGATGCACCCGTATTCAAAGCAAAGCGTGCTGTAGAAAAGTATTTGCAAGCAAGCGGAATTAATTATACAATTTTGCGTCCAGCCGGACTTGCTTCTAACCTCCTACCATTAGCAGAAAGATTTCGGCAAACAGGACTTTATTTACTAGTTGGTGATGGCAAAAACCGCACTTCTATTGTTAGTACTGACGATTTAGCACAAATAATTGTTAACTCATTCATGCTTCCAGAGGCGCGTAATCGAACTTTCTCCGTTGGAGGCGGGGAAATATTACAACGGCAAGATGTACCGCACATTCTCGGGAGGATTTTCAATATCGAGCCAATTATTATTAATCCTCCCTTACTTGCAGTAGACGGATTTAGAACTGTAACGGGTTTGTTCAACCCGTCGTTGCAAAAAGCTTTAGGCACTTTCCGCACTTTACTAGACAACGAATTTTTCTGCACTCGCGAAGAAATTACTCAGTTAGAGGAAATCTATCATCTAAAAATGGAAAACCTAGAGAGTTTTTTACGGCGCTATTTGGCAATATGAGTGCAAGTCAAAAGTTAAAAGTCAAAAGTTAAAAGTCAAAAGTTAAAAGGTAAATTGCCGACTCCCAATCTCCCACTCCCACTCCCGACTTCCCTTTCTAGCATCGTTCTAGCGGGGGGTAAAAGTTCGCGGATGGGACGGGATAAAGCTCTACTTCCAGTTGATGGCGTACCGTTGTTGCAAAAAGTGTGTGAGGTAGCAATTGCATTATGCGATCGCGTTTACGTCGTGACTCCTTGGCAAGAGCGCTATGAGCATTTACTTCCCGTTGGGTGTGAGTTTATTAGGGAGCAGGGCGCGGGGAGCAGGG
>NZ_PYCI01000239.1:0-3995 GCF_003015105.1 Chroococcidiopsis sp. CCALA 051
GGATGGGGATGCGGCTATGCAGTTGGATGGCTTGGTCTAGTCATGCTCGTCAAAAGTAGTATTTTTATTATGATTGGCACGGTTTTGATTGGGTTAGAGTGGAAAAACAAGACATGGAGGATTATTTTAGGAATTGCTACATTTACATCTAGCATTCCTTTGTTATTATTTTTTATTTTAATTATTTGGGCTAATACTTTTAAATAAAACTAAAAATAGAATTTCAATGCATGGTGGGTAATGCCCACCTGACGATTAAAGACAGATGAAGGCAGAGTCAATATAAATGTACATTGCCTGAAGCAAAAGAATTAACACCAATTACCAATTACCAATTACCAATTACCAAAATTTTTTATGACGCAACGCAAAACGTTTGCAATTGGTCTAGTTGCCACAACTGCGATCGCCACTTTAGCTATTGTCGCCCGCACTTTTTCCCAGACGAATCAAAGTACTAGCCTTGACACTGGAAATGTTATTTTTCTGCATCCCGATGGTGCGAGTCCTTCCCACTGGGGAGCTGCCCGTTTTCTCAATTACGGTTCCGATGGTAGGCTGAATTGGGATCGCATGTCTCATCTTGGTGTCTACTTAGGACACATGAAAAATCAGCTGACTGCCACTTCTAATGCTGGTGCTGTGACTCATGCTACAGGAGTGAAGGTAGATGCTGACTCTTACGGCTTAGACGAAACTGGAAAGCCAGTGACAGCACTTTCAGGCAAGCCACAGACAATTATGCAAGAAGCGATCGCCCAAGGTATTCCAACAGCAATTATTAACTCGGGTATTATTAGCGAACCTGGTACTGGTGCTTTCTTAGCTAAGGTAAAAAATCGTCAAGCACACGCAGAGATTACCAAACAAATTGTTGAGTCTGGCGTAGATATCATTTTGGGTGGTGGAGAAGTTTGGTATCTTCCCAAAGAAAAAACTGGACGACACGCTAAGTCAGGTAAACGGGAAGACGGCGTAAATCTAATCGATCTAGCAAAACGTAAAGGTTATGCTGTGGTATACAACCGCGAGGAACTATTGAAACTACCCACTAACACCAAAAAAGTTTTAGGCATATTTGCAGCTGAAGATACTTACAACGATGAACCAGAAGAGGATTTGAAAAAGCAAAAGCTACCGTTGTATATCGAGAGTGCGCCAACTGCGGCAGAAATGTTACAAACAACGCTGAGGGTTTTATCTAATAGATCGAAACCCTTTTTTATCGTTCAAGAGGAGGAAGGAACGGATAACTTTTCTAATTACAACAATGCTAAAGGCTGTCTCGAAGCCATGAAACGGGCAGATGATGCAGTTGGGGTAGCAATGAAGTTTATCGAGCAAAATCCCAATACTATGTTATTAACAGCCGCAGATAGCGATGCTAGCGGGTTAGAAGTCATTGGCGAACAGATAAGCAATATGCCACTGAACCAGCCTTTACCTCCTAGACAGAAAAATGGCGCACCTTTGGATGGTAGAGATGGTACAGGTACGTTACCTTTTGTTTCTGCACCCGACGCTAGAGGACAGCGTTTTCCATTTGCGATCGCCTGGACTGGTTTTGCCGACAATGCCGGATCGATTGTTGCCAAAGCACACGGAATGAACGCTGCAAGGATGCAACCTACTATAGATAATACTGAGATTTATAGATTGATGTATAGAAGTTTATTTACTAAAACTTTGCCGTCCAGCTCTCCTTAAAAGTGCTATCTTGTGAGGCAGAGATCGTACATGCTTTGCGATCGCCTCTAGCTTAATTATTTTTTTAACTAACGAATGGTTATCTAGTTTTAAGCTAAAAGAAGTTAGTCAAAATTTGCCTACGTTTAGTAAAGATTTATCAAGTTTTATGGGCTTACCTTTGCATGTGCCGAATCGCAGTACTAGATGACGATCGCAATTGGTGCATGGCACTTCAGCGTTTTTTAAAAAACACCTTTGAAGTGTCTATTTTCAACGATGCTACCTCGCTCATCGAAGATTTGATTCAAGATGTGCGGCAGTATGACTTAATTATGGTCGATCTGTCTCTGCCACCCGATGCTTACGGAGAAATTGACGGGCGGAAATTTATTCGCTATATCAGAGAAGTTTTACTAGAACCTCCCATTCTCGTGTTAGTGACCGCATTTATTGGAAAAAATGAATTGAATAGTGGCGAGATTTTCTGTAAAGAAGCTGATGCTTTCTTAGCTAAAGATGCAGGGTTAGATGAGATTTCACGGCAATTGCAACAATTATTGGTAAATAGGTAATCAGTTATCAGTGAATAGGGAGCAGGGAGCAGGGAACTGAGGGGGCTGAGAGAGTGACCAGTGAAGAAAGGGTGTGGGAAGTGTGGGAAGTGTTGGAAGTATGGGAAATGCGGGAGGACACTCAAAGAATTTTCGAGAGCGCTCTCCCTTGTCCCCCTTGTCTTCCTTGTCCCCCTTGTCCTCTTATCCTCCCGACTCCCGACTTTCAAAAATATGCGTCATAAAAAACATCCAAATCGAGCGGGACTGAACCGAAATTCTCTGTTAAATCGGATTACGAATCGCATCCATCAATCTTTGGAACTACAGCAGATTCTCTCTGTTGCCGTGCAGGAGATTCGGGCATTTTTACAAATAGATAGAGTCAAAGTTTATAAATTTCATCCTGATGGAACGGGACAAGTGATTGCTGAAGCGATCGCGGCAAAGCGTTTACCATCTTTGCTAGGGTTGCACTTTCCCGCAGATGATATTCCTGCCCACGCACGGGAGATGTTTGTCAAAATTGGGGCGCGATCGATTGTGGACGTTCCCCAACAACAGATTAGCCTCAGCTATTTAAAATCTCCCCAAACTACAGGAGATTTGACGTTAGAGGAAGTTCAGCAAAGAACCGTTACAGAAATTCTCCAACGCCCCGTCGATCCTTGTCACGTCGAATATCTCACAGCTATGGGGGTGCAGTCTTCCCTAGTCATCCCAATTCTTCACGATCGCCAGTTGTGGGGGTTGCTAGCTTGTCACCACGCGCAACCAAAGACTTTTCGTCAGGAACAATTAGACGTAGTACGACTCGTTGTAGAACACCTGGCGATCGCCATTTCTCAATCCCAACTGCTGACGCAAGCACGCGAAAGAGCTATTCGACAAGAATTAATCAACAAAATTTCAACTCTCCTCCACTCTCCCCACTCAATTCAAACAATTTTACAAATTGCGCTTGAAAGTATTGTTAACAGCGTTGATGGTTCTGGTGGCAGACTATATCTTTGTCCTACAGGGCAAGCACAAATCACAGAAATTTATACTGATAAAGCCCAACCTCAAGGGATGTTGGAAAATGCTCCATTTTGGCAACAGTTGATGGCTGGTGTTGGTAGAAACCCCCAGCACGGGTATGTGGCGATCGCCAATCTTTATCAAGCACCGGAGTTACTAGAAGTTGCTCCTGCCTTTCAAACTACGAATATCCGTAGCCTATTTGTTTTGCCCTTGCATTATGGTAGTGAAACCTTGGGTTGCCTCACTATTTTCCGCGATGCGATCGATACTGATATTACCTGGGCGGGAAGATTCGATCCTGACGAACGTATTTCCAGAGTGAGGCATTCTTTTGAGGCTTGGCGAGAATTAAAACGAGGACAAAGCAAAGAATGGACGAGTTCGGAAATAGAATTAGTCCAAGCCCTAGCCAATCATCTCTCACTTGCCGTCATGCAGCACCGATTGCATGAATACGAACGACAACAGAGGCAATTGTTAGAAAGACGTAATCAAGAACTAAAGACTGCCCGCACCCTAGCAGAAGAAGCCAATCGCCTCAAATCAGATTTTCTCTCCTCCACCAGTCATGAATTACGCACGCCTTTAGCAGCCACGCTTAATTATTTGAAATTGCTCAAAGAAGGGCTTTACTACAACGAAGTAGAGTTAAAAGCAATACTTCGGACAGTTTTTGGCGCTTGGCAGTAGACAGAAAAGCCATCGAACCGATAGAGTGCCTTTTAGAACAAA
>NZ_PYCI01000142.1:0-16778 GCF_003015105.1 Chroococcidiopsis sp. CCALA 051
CTGTAGAAGACGAAGACCTTCAACCCGAAAATTTTCAATCAATCGCGAGTTTAAGCGAGTTTGTGAAAACTAAACTCGCCCAAAAATAATATTTGACGCTCGGAGGTTTAAGCTAGTAATGTCATCGGAAACTTTTGCTTCACTAGAGTCAGAAAACATCTACAGTTGCTTTAATTCTGACGCAGGGCTACTAACCCTACAGGGTTCTCAGGTAGAACTGCGACGGCGACTTGATGCCTTGTTTTGTAGCTGGGCAGAAGTAGTAGGAGCAATTGAGTATTCCTTTCCGCCAGTACTATCGGTTTATTCCCTTGATTTGGCTGACTACTTCAGCTCTTTTCCACACTTGGCTACCCTAACAACGCAAATCGACAGTAACAATGAGGGAATGAAGCGGTTTGTCGATTCCACCAGAAACGAAAGGCTGACAGAAGTAGACCAAAATTACCTTACGCCAGCACGCTACGTATTACCGTCAGCAGCTTGCTACGCAGTTTACAACCACCTGAGCAACAAAAAACTGCAAAATGACCTTTTCATTACCGTTTGTTCCCCCTGTTTCCGCCAAGAGTCAATCTATAAAGCAGGCGAACGACAGTGGACTTTTCATATGAGAGAAATCGTCTGTATCGGTCGCCAAGAAACGGTACGGAATTTTCTCAATACCTACCGTCAGTTGATTACAGAAATACTCGACCGGGCTAAATTACCTTTTCAACTTCGCGAAGCCACCGATCCTTTCTTTGACAAACGCGATCCCGCACTGATTTTACAAAAATTAGAACCGCTAAAATATGAATTTCTTTATCGCGATCGCTTGGCAATTACTTCGCTCAACTTCCATCGCAAATTTTTTGGCGATCGCTTTAACATTCAAGACTGCACCGGAGAACCAGCCTATACAGGTTGTGTGGCTTTTGGGTTAGAACGCTGGTTATCTGCTTGCATTCGCGAGTACGGTCAAAACTGGGAAAATTTACCTGCTGTTTTACAGAAAAAGGAGCCAGAAGTCAGGAGTCAGGGGTCAGGAGAATAAAAAAACTCTAGTTATGGGTAATCGCGCCCGTAAAAAACAAACAATTACAACAATCTGAGTTAAAAAAAATTTTCGACTTTAATGAAGTTGACAAATACAAGATTTAACAAAGGACATGAATTATGTCAATCGATCTGTTTAATCAAACCTTATATGAAAAGCCAAGTACTGTTAAAGAGTATATATGCACGCAAAAAGAATTATGGATAGAAGAAAAAACTATCTTTGAAAAGTACGAGCAACATATTAAAGATAAGACAATTCTTGATGTTGGCTGTGGTGGTGGAAGAACGGCGATCGCTTTAAGCGAACTGACCTCGAATTATACAGGAATCGATTATTCGATGGAAATGGTGAAAGCGTGCCAAAAATGGCATAGTTCTCTAAATTTCCTGCATGGTGATGCTAGCGATATGCATATGTTTGATGCAGAAAGCTTCGATTTTATCATGTTTTCATTTAACGGCATAGATTGTATGTCGCATGAAAAGAGAATAAAAACATTGAAAGAAATCTATAGAGCTTTAAAAAATGGCGGAATATTTGCATTTTCCAGTCACAATTTAGACGATTGCAAAATTGTCACTGCCTTTAATAAGTATGACATGAAACGTCCGCGTGCGATCGCAAAGAATTTTCTCAACGTTATGAGCTATTTAAAAGTTAGAAAGTATCAGATTCACACCGATACATATGAAATTCTCAGCGATCCCTTGGCAGGTTTCGGACATTTAACATACTACATCAGAAAACCAGAGCAGGTAAAACAGCTTGTCAATGTCGGTTTTCAAAACATTGTTATCCTCAATCGTCAGGCTCAATTTGTTGATATGAACTCTTTAGACCGAGACAGCGAGTGGTTGCATTACGTTTGTCAAAAGCCAATGTCAAAATCAATGTCAAAAACCAACTGTAACGATCGCAATGAACACAGTCAGCAAAAGTGAAACGATCGTGGACAAACCTCTCGTTTCTGGGATTGTTATCTTCCTCAATGAAGAACGGTTTATTGAGGAAGCGATCGCCAGTGTATTCGCCCAAACTTACAATAACTGGGAACTGCTATTAGTTGATGACGGCTCCACGGACGGGAGTACGGCGATCGCCCGTCGCTATGCCGAACAATACCCTCACAAAGTCCGTTATCTCGAACACGAAAATCATCAAAATTGCGGTATGAGTGCGGCGCGGAATTTAGGCATTCGTCACGCTCAAGGCAAGTACATTGCTTTTCTCGATGCTGACGACATTTGGTTGCCACAGAAATTGGTACAGCAAGTTGCTATTCTAGAATCGCAGCCCGAAGCCGCCATGCTTTACGGACGCACTCACTTTTGGTTTAGTTGGACGGGAAACCAGAGCGATCGCCAATACAACTATTTCACAGAACTGGGCGTTGAACCCGACACTCTAGTCCAGCCACCCACGCTGCTAGAACTCTTTTTACAAAATGAATCTACCGTCGCATCTACTTGTAGCGTCCTGATCCGCCGCGAGGTATTTCAGAATATTGGTGAATTTGAGCCAGAATTTCGCACCATGTACGAAGATATGGTCTTTTACACCAAGGTATTTCTTCAAGCACCCGTGTTTGTCTCAGGGAAATGCTGGGATCGGTATCGACAGCACTCCCAAAGTAGTTGTCGCGTGGCAATTGAGGAGGGAGAGTATAACTCTTTTCATCCCAGTCCTGCCCGTGGCACTTTTTTACGTTGGGTAGAGGCTTACTTACGCGATCGCGGTGCTGAGGGAACGCAGGTGTGGAGCGTTCTCCAAACAGAATTACTGCCTTATCGGTATCCGTGGTTGTATCCGGTAGGGCGAGTGCTGAGACTGTGGAAACAGCAGGTGAAAAAGGGATTAAAGTCAACTGGACGGCGGATTTTACCCAGAGACTTGCTGTACTGGCTGAAATTTCAAAAAAGATTTAGAGGTACGTCACACTTAGGCGGAGTGCGCTTTGGTAATCTCCGCCGTCTCAAACCCGTCAGCCAAAACTTCGGTTTCAATCGCGGTTTGCCGATCGATCGCTATTACATTGAGAAATTTCTTGCCAGCCATGCCGATGCCATACGCGGACACGTATTGGAAGTGAGCGAAAACAAATACACGCTCAAGTTTGGCAGCGATCGCGTCAGCAAAAGCGATATCCTGCACGTAACTCAGGATAACCCCGCAGCAACAATAGTAGCTGACTTGACCTGTTGCGATGAAGACAGCATACCCTCAAATACTTTCGATTGCGTTATTATTACGCAAACCCTACCGTTTATTTACGACGTGCGGGCGGCGATCGCGACTCTACACAGGATATTGAAGCCAGGGGGAGTTATATTAGCAACTTTCGCTGGCATTAGCCAAGTCAGCCGTAGCGATATGGAAACTTGGGGAGAATACTGGCGATTTACAACCCTTTCAACTCGGAAGTTATTTTCTGAAGCTTTTCCAGCAGCCCAGATAAAAGTAGCAGCGTATGGCAATGTATTAGCTGCAATGTCATTTCTACAAGGCTTAGCCACTGAGGAACTGCACCAAGAAGAACTAGACTACTGCGATCCTGACTATGAATTATTGATTACTGTGAGGGCAACTAAACCAGAGGTAAATCATGAAAATACCTGGGAAAATACCTGGAGTCAATCGGATACGACGGTTTGCCCGTCGCTGTCGCAACCAGCTTCAGCCAGGGTCGCTGATCCTGCTCTATCATCGCGTCACTGACGTGAGTTGCGATCCTTGGGGATTGAGCGTGTCACCTCAGCACTTTGCCGAGCAATTGCAAGTCTTGCGCCAATATACCCAGCTAAAACAACTGCGGCGATTGAGCCAAGACGTAGCAGAGGGCAAACATCATCGCCGTCACGTTGTCATTACTTTTGACGATGGCTACGCTGATAACCTCTACAATGCCAAACCAATGCTCGAACGCTATGACGTACCTGCAACTATCTTTGTTGCTAGCGGCTATGTCGATCGCGAACGAGAATTTTGGTGGGATGAGTTAGAGCGGCTATTTTTGCAACCTGGGGCATTACCCCAGCAACTAGAGCTAAATATCAATGGCTGTCAATATCAGTGGGATTTGGGAGAATTTACCAATTACACCGAGTCAACATACCAGCAGCATCGTTATTGGAAGGCAGAACGAGAAGACCCCCCTACCCCACGCCAGTTGGTCTATTACGAGATCTGGAAACTACTGCGCGTTTTACCAGAAGGCGATCGCGATCGCATTTTAGATCGACTGCTAGCCTGGACGGGAATCACAACAGGTAGCCGTTCGACTCATCGTTCTCTCACCCGCGCAGAAGTAGCAACTCTAGAGCGAGGATCGCTCGTCGAAGTCGGCGCTCATACGATCGCGCATCCATTTCTCTGCTCTCTGCCCTTATCTTTACAGAAACAAGAAATTTCTGAGAGCAAAACTCAACTCGAAGAACTACTCGGACACGAGGTGACAAGCTTTTCCTATCCCTTCGGTAACTACACCTCAGACTCAGTAGCTATCGTCCGCGATGCTGGCTATGACTGTGCCTGTGCCACGATTCACGCTAGCGTCCAACGCCATAGCAATCTGTTTGAGCTACCCCGCGTCGAAATTCAAAACTGGAATGGAGAAGAGTTTGCCAGGAGGCTATCGCGTTGGTTCGATGTTTGAACAGTGAAGAGTGGCTAGTGGCTAGTGGCTAGTGGCTAGAGTTTCTTCCTTGTCTCCCCCCTCTCCCTTGTCTCCCTCAGCTTTCTTTCCCCGACTCCCGACTCCCAACTCATGCAGCCACTTGTTTCAATTATTACTATATTCTTAAATGCAGAGGATTATATTGAGGAGGCGATCGCCAGCGCGATCGCTCAGTCATACGATGTTTGGGAACTGTTACTTGTTGATGATGGTTCTACGGATAACAGTAGCAAAATTGCTCGCAACTATAGCGATCGATATCCCGACAAAATTCGCTATTTAGAACATCCAGGTCATAAAAATTGCGGCATGAGTGCCTCGCGCAATCTGGGAATTCAGCACGTAAGAGGAGATTATATTGCCTTTTTAGATGCGGATGACGTTTATTTACCCGATAAAACTGCTCAACAAGTCGCAATTTTAGAGTCTCATCCTGAAGTTGGCTTGGTTTGTGGCAGAACGAAATGGTGGTACAGCTGGACGGGAAACGAGAGCGATCGCTTGCGAGATTTTCTCCAAAAGTATGCATTACCTTTGAATACCGTTATTTCTCCACCTGCGATTCTGATTCTATTTCTAAAAGATGAATGGGCTTCACTTTGCGATGTTATGGTACGTCGTCAAGCTGTTGAAACTGTAAATGGATATGAAACATCTTTTCGCGGTATGTATGAAGACCAAGCCTTTCATGCCAAACTCTGTTTGAAATACCCAACTTTTGTATCGAGCCAATGTTGGTATCTCTATCGCCAGCACTCCCAAGCCTGTACTACTGACTCTCATATTAGTGGCAAAACTCTAGCAGCGCGACAAATGTTTCTGACGTGGCTAGAAGACTATCTATCTAAGTCAAGATTGCAGCAATCGGAAGTTTGGCGAGTTGTCCAACAGCAACTCTTTCCTTACCGTCATCCCCGCCTACATCGACTCTGGTTGAAGTGGCGGTTTGGCATTGTGTGGCGCGGACAAAAAATGTGGGAAAAATTCAGAATGACAAATGACTAAACTATTAATTATTTTTCCATCTGTAGAAAGGGGTGGGGCGGAAGAATATGCTCTAACTATTGCCCGTGATGCTCAGCAGCAAGGTTGGCAAGTTCATGTAGCTTTTCCTAAAACACCACAAACAACTTCTCTGGTTCAAGATTTTCAGGAACAAAAAATTAGCTATCACTATTTAGAAATAGCCGAAACTTATACTCAAAAACTCAGAACTTTACGGCAATATTTACCAGATTGCTTGCGGACGCTCTCCTTATTTTTACAAATTCAACCAGATGCGGTTATCGTCGTTCTTCCTTGGGTAAATCGCAGTTTAGGTACTATTTTTGCCTGCGCTTATTTAAATATTCCTACAGTGGTTGTGTTTCAGCTAGTTCCTTATCAAATTGCCTTAAGCCAGTGGCAATTAACACTTTACAATTGGTCGAGAGCTAGAAATCAACAATGGGTAGCTGTTTCTCAATATAGTCGAAAGTTGGTTGGTAAGATATTTCAGATCCCAGTCAGTGAAGTGAAATGTATTTATAATGGGACGAAACTGGAAATGGACAAAAAGCAAAGCCTTCAAGAGATTGTAGCGCTGCGCGATCGCCTCCGGCAAGAATTAGAATTACCGTTAACTAGCCGTTTAGTTTTAACTGTCGGTCGGCTGAACCAACAGAAAGGTTATAGCGACCCAATCCCCATTATTCCCGCGCTCGCTAAAGAATTTCCTGAAGTCAAATTTATTTGGGTAGGAGATGGAGAACTGCGATCGCAGTTACAAGCAGAAGTCAAAGCGACAAAAATAGAAGCATCTGTGCTGTTTCTTGGCTATCGAAATGACATACCGCAGTTACTCAAAGCCGCCGATCTCTTTTTATTTCCCAGTCATTATGAAGGATACCCCTTTGCTTTATTAGAAGCGATGGCTTATGGTCTACCAATTGTTGCTTCAAATGCTAATCCTATGCCAGAAATAATTACGGATCGGTTGGATGGTTTGTTATTTCGTAAGGGCGATCGCCACGATCTATTAGCTAAGCTGCGATGGGCTTTGCAAAACTCCCTTTTAATGCGAGGCATGGCAGAGAATGCCAAATTACGAGTTCGCGAATTCTCTGCTACTAAAATGAGTCGCGAAACCTTGGATTTAGTCTGGCAGTTAATGAGTAGAAATGAGGATATAGAAAAGCAAAAACAAACTGTTCTTTAAAACATTTTTTAAAAGTAGTATGGCAGATCGTTATTACGTAAAAAAGCCATGAATTACTTTAGCTATTTGCAAACTTTTGCGTTTGACAAAGTGAGAATAATATGCACCATCTAAAGGTGATTTTTCTGCCTTGGTGGTCGAGAAATCCTTATCAGCAGCTTTTAGTAACGCATCTCCAAGCATTAGGTGTAGACGTAAAAAATTTTAGTAATAATGGAAAATTTTTTCTGACTCCAGAGGTTATTCGCTGGCGACCAGATATCATTCACTTTCACTCACTATACCCATTCTATTTATCATCAAATCCGTTAGCTTTCGCAATCAAGCTCTTAGCATTTTTTAGTCAAATTATATTTTTAAAGCTTGCAGGAATTAGAATCGTCTGGACAGTTCACGATTTAAAAAATCACGAAAACATGCAAGTGCGCGCAGAGCGAATTTATAGTATTTTTCTCGCTATATTTGCAGATGCTATTATTACCCATTGCGTACAAGCAAAACAGACGGTCATTAAATCATTTCATATCTTCAACAAAGATAAGGTTTTTGTTGTTTCACATCCCCATTACATCAACTACTATGAAAATAATATAGACCGCGAGACAGCGCGAAAAAAATTAGGTATAACAGATGCCAATCTAATTTTTTTATTTCTGGGATTGATTCGGGCTTACAAAGGCGTTCCCGAACTCATCGATGCTTTCAAGCAGCTAAAACAAGATAAAGTTTATTTAGTGATTGCTGGTAAAGCTTCTCAGGAATTAACTCAACAGATTCAGCAACAAGTGCAAGATTGTCATGAAATTAAATTCATTCCGGGTTTTGTCGCTGACGAGCAATTACAAATCTATATGAATGCTTGCGATGCGATCGTACTACCATACCGAGATATCTTAACCTCGGGTTCGGTAATTTTAGCTATGTCCTTCGGTCGTGCGTGTGTTGCTCCCCGTAAAGGCTGTATTAGCGAAGTAGTCGGTGACTTAGGAGGGTTTCTCTACAATCCAGAAGAAACGGACAGTTTGTTGTATGCTATGAAAGATGCAATTCAACACAAATCTCAATTGCAACAAATAGGCGATCGCAACCGCCGAGTAGTGGAGCAGTGGAGCTGGGATAGCTTTGCACGCACGACACTACAAATTTATCAGCATCGAGTTCGATCGACATCGAGCTTGCGATCGCCCCTGAATTGAATTTTGTCCATACCAAGCGGTTAGCGAGGAAAGACAAAATGTATGGTTTAACAGAGGTTAACTTATATAGTTTGCTGAGCAGAACGGCATGAGCCTACGTACTCAAGTCATGCGAGGCGGGACGTTCTTAGTTCTGCGCCAAGCATTAGGTATGATTCTCTCTTTGGGAGGTGTTTTACTACTTACCCGCATTTTAGGTCCGAAAACATACGGGCTGTACTCTGCCACGCTAAATATTTTTGTCTACGTTCAAAGTCTCAGTCAGTTAGGAATTGAGATTTATCTGGTGCGGCAGAAAGATGAAGAAGACATCAAACTTTACCATCAAGCCTTTACCTTGCTGCTCTTACTGGCGCTAGGAGGTACTGGCATATCTCTGATAGGAATACCCTTACTACAAGAGTGGGTACGCCTAGAAGGATTTAGCGATGTGGCTCGCGTCATGTTTCTGGGACTGCCAGTTGTGTTGCTGAGTCAAGTTCCTTTGGCACGACTAGAGCGGCACTTGGATTACAAACACGTTGCTTTGATCGAACTGAACGGTCAGTTCGTTTACTACTTAGTTGCCCTTCCTCTGGCGTTTCAGGGAGCTGGTGTCTGGTCGCCTGCGATTGGATGGTGGATGCAACAAGTTATGACTTTAGGACTGCTTTACTGGCGGGCAGATTATCGCCCTCGTTTGCATTGGCAACCAGATGTTATTAAGCAGATGCTGAGCTACAGTGTTGGCTACTCTGCTTCCTCTTGGGTTTGGCAACTGCGTAACCTGGTCAACCCCTTAGTGGTTGGTAGGTATGCAGGTGCGGAAGCAGTGGGATTTGTCGCCTTAGCGATTCGGATTGTGGAAGTCCTGAGTTTTGTCAAAACCGCAACTTGGCGATTGTCGATCGCAGCTTTGGCTCGTCTCCAAGGCGATCGCGTGCGACTCGGTAAAGCAGTGAGCGAAGGTATGAGCCTTCAGATCTTAGCGCTGGGTCCCCTGTTAGTATTCGTTAGTTGGCTCAATCCTTGGCTGATACCGTTGTTGTTCGGTCAGCACTGGTTGCCAGTCATTCAAATCTATCCTTTTATTGCCCTCAGTTACCTCAGCAACGCCGTGTTCAATCTCCATTGTTCCGTGCTTTACGTCTTGCAGCGCAACTGGGAAGTGACAGCTTTCCACTTAGCACACATTATCTTGTTTGCTGGCACGGCGTTGGTTGCAACCTCTCATTTTAATGGTTTCGTCGGCTACGGCTGGGGCGAGGTAGCGGCTTTAGCTAGCTATGCCGTTCTCCATGTTTTTGTCGTGCAACATATTAAAAGTCCTGCCTATCGCTTACCCACAATTTGGTGGCTAGCTTTGGTAGGAGCTTTATTTATTTACCAATTGGGTTGGTGGTCTGCTTTAGGTTTGGTCGCGCTGTTTTGTATGCCTGCTACCTATCGACAGTTGAAATACTACATCGATAGCCTGCGGCAAGCTCAATCGGAGCGTTAACATCACTTGACAAAAATCAGTCATAAGTCAGTCGTCATAAGGCAAATTTATGCGTCCCAAAGTATCAATAATTGTACCCACATATAATAGTGAGGATTATATTGCCAGGGCAATAAAATCTGTATTGCAACAGACAGAATCTCAAGTAGAAATTATTGTTGTAGACGATGCTTCTGTTGATGCTACTGTACAAGTGGTACAACAGTATAAATGCGATCGCCTTCAATTACTGGTAAATGACTGCAACCAGGGACCTAGCTACAGCCGCAATCGCGGTATTGCCGCAGCTAGGGGAGAATGGATAGCTTTGCTAGATTCTGATGATTGGTTTGCCCCTGAAAGAATTGAAAAGTTGCTACAAGTCGCTCTAGCAGAAGATGCAGATGTAGTAGCCGATGACTTATATCTCATTGCCAATCGAGCCAAGCAGCCGTGGGGAACGAGATTTTCTGCTCCGCTAGGATTTGGTTGGCGACGACCTAAGTTTCAAGGAGTTACGCAAATCGATGCAATAGATTTTATTGAAATGGATTTGGGTGTAGTCAAACCCATATTTAAACGTAGTTTTCTCGTTCATCATAATTTAAGTTTCGATGACAATCTACGCTATGGAGAAGACTTTCAATTTTATTTGAAAGCTCTCATTTGTGGGGCAAAGTTTATCATCGACTCTCAGCCATATTATTTTTATTGCTCTCGTCCTGGCTCTCTGATTACCGATTATCTAACATGTCAGCAGCAAATGTACGCGGATGTCGATCGCTTTCTTCAAGCCGATGCAGTTCACAAAAACTTTGCCCTCACACGTTCTTTAACAAGAAGATATAAAATCGTTGGAACTCATTTAAGTATTAGTTTAGCTTACAACCAATTAAAAGCAGTGTTTAAAAGCGAAAAACTGTTCGCCGCAATCGCCAAAATTATTACCAATCCTCAAATCATTGTCCTGTCGGTTTTACATATCATCAGAAACTTAACACAGCGAGCGGCTCCGCTGTGGGTTGCTCTATCTTGCAAATCAAAAGAAACAGTTTAAATCGCATATAGAAAAGTATCTGAAATTCATTTTCCTAACAATGCGATCGCTATCTACTTTTAAAAAATTAACTTAAACAGTTAAATCTTTCAGAATGAAACTTTTACTTGGTGCGGAAAAGATATTTACAGTTATATCCTTGCTGACTCTTACGGGAGCTTGGTTTCCCCGCCTGTATGAAATCATCAGTGGAGAATCACTGATCGTACTCACATCTGAGGGAGTTGTAGCACTACAAATTCCTTTCTACTCGATTTATATCACGACATTTGCACTCATATTGCTTCGATGGAGAAAAATTATACAAGCGCTGGTAAAAGGCAAGCTTTTATTATTGTTAGTCGCGATCGCGATCGTTTCAATTTTATGGTCGGATGCACCTGCAATCACGCTGCGACGAAGTTTAGCCGTTTCAGGTGCGACTTCATTCGGGATCTATTTCGCTACACGATATAGCCACAAAGAGCAATTGCATCTCTTAGCTTGGACTTTTGGAATAGCAGTTTTATCCAGTATATTATTTACCATAGCGTTACCAGCTTACGCAATTGTTCCTGACCCAAATAGCACAGCTTTAGGATCGGTTTTGCAAGGGGTATATATCCACAAAAATGTTTTCGGTCGGATGATGACTTTAAGCACGATTGTCTTAGCGATCGTGGCTTTTAGTGATTCAAAATCTCGATATTTAGCCTGGATTACCTTGAGCCTTGCAGTCAGTCAAGTGTTACTTTCATTTTCTACTAGCTCTTGGATTATCCTAGCAATTGTTATAGCACTATTTCCCTTATATCGGGCTTTGCGATGGAACTTTTCTTGGATGCTGCTACTATATATTGCCGTGGCACTATTCTGCGGTGGCTTAGCTGTTTTAATTACAAGCAATTTGGATCTTGTATTAAATAGTTTGGGTAAAGATTTAACTTTAACTGGTCGAACTAAAGTTTGGTCGGCTGTCATCGACAAAATTGGCGAACGT
Source organism: Chroococcidiopsis sp. CCALA 051 (assembly GCF_003015105.1). NCBI lineage: Bacteria > Bacillati > Cyanobacteriota > Cyanophyceae > Chroococcidiopsidales > Chroococcidiopsidaceae > Chroococcidiopsis > Chroococcidiopsis sp. CCALA 051. Next base: position 11,604 of record NZ_PYCI01000142.1, read on the forward strand.
CCTTGGTTAGGTTATGGATATAGCGCTTTTTGGCGAGGTAATGAAGGAGCATCTGCTTATGTTCGGCTAGCCAGTGGATGGAAAGTAGCCTTCTCTCATAACGGCTTATTAGATCTATGGCTCGATCTAGGATTGATTGGAGTTTCAGTTTACTTAATCGGTTTTTTTAAAGCTTATACGCAAGCAATAACATGGATGCGCTGGTCTAAAACATCTTATGGGTTATGGCACTTAATCTTGTTGACATTCATATTTTTAACTAATTTTTCTGAAAGCACAATTTTGAAGTCAAATGATATTTTCTGGGTGTTGTATACGGCGACATACTTTTCACTCTCACAAAGCTCAATAGATGCTTAGCTTCAAACTTTTGCCTAATTTTCAGCTATTAACTACTTGGAGCAAAAATGAATGACCTCTAGCCTAGCAGTTTTTATACCAAGTCTCGATGGTGGCGGAGCTGAAAGAGTTATGCTCAACCTCGCTGATGGTTTTGCCGCTCAAGGTGTAAACGTTAGTTTAGTTTTAGTTAAGGCAGAGGGACCATATCTGTCGCAAGTATCTTCAAAGGTGGAATTAGTCACTTTAGGAAGTCGGCAGAAGTTACTGCTCAGCTTTCCCGATTTGATAAATTATCTGCGGCGGGAGCAACCTGTCGCAATGTTATGCGGACAAGAGGATGCTAATATCGTCGCACTCTGGGCAAAGCAACTGATGAAAGTATCGACTCAAATGGTCGCGATCGTCCACAATCATCTCTCGCGCGATGCTCAAACTTCTACTCTACTCAAAAGAAAATTGACACCTCATCTGGTGCGTTGGTTCTATCCTTGGGCGGATAAAATTGTCGCCGTGTCTCAGGGAGTGGCTGAGGATCTCGTAGATATTGGTTTGCCGAAAGATAAAATTAAGGCAATTTACAACCCTGTTGTAACTCCAGAACTGCACGTTCGGGCAAGAGAAAAGATATCTCATCCTTGGTTTGCGCCAGACCAACCTCCAGTGATTATGGGTGCGGGAAGGTTAGAGAATCAGAAGGATTTTTCGACTTTGATCCGTGCTGTTGCTAAGTTACAGCAACAGCGTCCCGTGCGGTTGATGATTTTGGGCGAAGGGACAAAACGACCTGAATTAGAGGCTTTAATCGGAGAACTCGGTTTAACAGACAGCGTTGCCATGCCGGGATTCGTGAGTAATCCATACGCTTATATGGCAAGAGCAAGTGTTTTTGTCCTCTCATCGATTTGGGAGGGTTTTGGTAACGTGCTAGTAGAAGCGATCGCAGTTGGAACTCCGGTAGTTTCTACTGATTGCAAGAGTGGTCCGGCAGAAATTTTAGAAAATGGCAAGTATGGCAAATTAGTCGCCGTAGGAGATGTTACTGGGATGGCTGAGGCGATCGCCCAGACGCTAGATTATCCGCCAGCGCCTACTGAATTACAGCGTCGAGCCGAGCGATTTTCCACAGCAAAAGTTTTGGCAGAGTATCGCCAGATTTTACAAATAACCTAGTACAAAAGTCAAAAGTTAAAAGTTAAAAGTCAAAAATTACTTGGCATATGGAAAATATTGCTGAAAAACAAATTAATGTTCTGATGGTGGGAGATAGCTTATCTAAGCAGGGAGGAATTGTAACTCTAGAAAGGCATATGTTGAAACACGCTCCTGCTCACGTGCAAATTCAACATATTGGCACGGCAGTTGATGGTTCAGCAATCCAAAAAGCTTTTGGGTTCGCGATCGCCCTGGTTCGGGTTATCTTGGTGCTATTGACGAAAAAAGTGGATATCGTTCACGCGCATGTAGCCGAAAGAGGCAGTGCTTATCGCAAATCAATCGTGACTTTAATTGCTAAATTCTTGTTTCGCAAACCCGTAATTTTACATTCTAATAGTCCTGAGTTTCATGAATTTTATCAGGGGTTATCGTGGAATGTTAGACAAGGGTTGCTGTGGGCATTTAGTCAGTGCGATCGCTTCATTGCTGTTTCCGAAAGTTGGCGTAATTTCTACGTGGATAAATTTGGTTTACAACCAGAACAAGTCTTGGTATTAGCTAATCCGATTGAATTACCAACTCAAGTCCCTCACCGAGAGCGATCGAACCAAACTAATCTTGTTTTCTTAGGACGCATCGGACAGCGTAAAGGCACTTTCGATCTGATTCGCGCTTTTGCCATATTACCTAAACCGATAAGAAACCAAGCAAATTTAATCTTGGCAGGAGACGGAGAGGTTGACAAAGCCCGCGATTTAGTTGCGAGTTATAGTTTAAAGATTAGTAATATTGGCGATCGCATTACTATATATGATTGGCTCAATCCACAGCAACGAGATGCTTTATTAACTCAAGCGCATGTGTTTATCTTGCCTACTTACAATGAAGGATTACCCTTGGCTTTGCTCGAAGCAATGGGGTGGGGATTACCTGTCATCACAACGCCAGTAGGGGGAATTCCCGATTTGATTGTCTCGGGGAAAAATGGTTTATTAGTCCAACCTGGAGATATTCAACAACTTTCCACTGCCATTGAATCACTCATTCAGAACGAAAATTTGAGACTTTCCTTGGGTAGTGCGGCACGGGAAAGCGTCACACCTTTGGATGTAAAAAATTATTTCAATTTCCTGTCGCAAATCTACGATTTAGTATTAGATTTTCAGGAAAAAAAGTAGTCAGAAGTTAAAAGTCAAAAGTCAAAATGTAGAGAGTTAATATAGCAATCCAAATTGATTTGTGAACGGTTCCCGTGTAGAGACGTTACATGTAACGCCTCTACACGAGCAATCAATTTCATGATTCATCCAGGATTGTTATAGTATCAAGCAAGGCGATTGCACTGAGAATGTTAGTTAAAAGTGTAACAGCTTACATACCAAAAAGTAGGTAGCAGCAATAATTGGTATAAGAAAACTTATCAACCAATTTTAAAGAAAAAATTAAATAACTGTGTCTGTCCGAAAAGTAGGTTTATAACCTCGCTGTTTCCAACCTAGTTTTTTTCGGTAAAACCAATGAATCATCGGCAAATCACAAGACGGCTAGCAATTGCTCTAGGGTTAAGTACCTTTGCAGGGGTAAGCGTATCACCACTGCTGAAACTTGAAAATTTAAGCCAACAGGCTGAAGCAGTAGAAAGTGGAACGCAAGATTTCACGGTTGTCGGCAATGCAAGTTTACGCGATCGAGCAGCAGCCAAAAGATTTCTTTTTGGCGCAGCAACGGGATACCACAAACTAACCAACGATGCAGCGCTGAATGCGAAATTTAGCCAAGATTGTGCCATTTTAATGGCAGAAGAAGATTTGTTATGGGGTGCGCTTCGTCCAGATGCAGACACTTTTGCCTTTACTAAAGGTGATTGGCTAATTGATTACGCTCGCCAACACAAAATGTTAGTTGGTGCTACTCATTTAGTATGGCATGAATATATGCCTCAGTGGTTGGAAGAAAAGCTGAATAAGCAAAATGCCGAACAGATACTACTTCAACATATTAATAAAGTCGTGACACGCTATGCTAACAAAATTCATTTTTGGTCTGTAGTGAACGAAGCAATTTTAACTTCCGATAAACGACCGGATGGATTAAGAAAAACGCCGTGGTTAGAATTTTTAGGACCTGATTATATTGAGATGGCGTTTCGTGCTGCTGCTGCCGCAGATCCGCAAGCTTTGTTGCTATACAATGACAACGCTTTGGAATACGATATTCCCTATCACGACGAAAGACGAGCGGCAGTATTAAAATGGTTAGAAAGATTGAAATCTAAAGGTACTCCTATACACGGTTTAGGTTTACAATCTCATATAGGCAAACTAGATAATTTTAGCCCCAAAAAACTGAAAACTTTTTTGCGTGATGTGGCTAGTCTGGGTTTAAAGATTGTTATTACTGAAATGGATGTTGGAGATGCAGGAATGCCGACAGACATCAAAGTACGCGATCGCATGGTTGCCGAAGTTTACAAACAGTTTCTCTCGGTAGTCTTGGAGGAACCAGCGGTTTTGGGCGCAATTACTTGGGGATTGAGCGATAAGTATACATGGCTTTCTAATTATGCACCTAGAGAAGATGGCACGCCAGTACGCTCGCTACCGTATGATGCTGAAATGAATCGTAAGTTAGCTTGGAATGGCATTGCTCTTGCTTTCGAGCATCTGAAACAACGTCGTAAATCTTCTAAACTTTGGCTGGCGTGGAGAAGACTTCAAACACAAGTTTAAAAGTGAGATTTGTTTTACTAATTCTTGATGTCTACGCCGCAGAAGATCCCCCCAACCCCCCTTAAAAAGGGGGGCTTTGTTTCCCTAGTTATTAAGGAAAGCATTGTTTTTTCTCTCATTAACACAATCATTGTTTCTTCCCTCATTAAGGAAAGCATTATTTCCCCTCTTAGTAAGGGGGGCTAGGGGGGATCGGATCTTTGCCATAACAAACAGAATCATTGTTTCCCCTCATTAAGGAAAGCATTATTTCCCCCCTTATTAAGGGGGGCTAGGGGGAATCGGATCTTTGTCATAACAAACAGAATTGGTGTGATTGGCAAGCCTTTTTCATCTAAAACTCGCGGCGAGAGAACACAATAATTGCGATCGCCAACATTAATACTGTATAAACCACACCATAGATAGCATTAGTTATTAGCGTCATCGCATCGGGTAAGGCAGAAAAACCATAAACAGCTTGATTTTTTAAATCTAGTCGCGATAGATCGGGTAACACAAGATATAAATTTCTCACTAATTGTTCGATTGCGGGATTTTTACTCAAGCGTCCGAACTCTAATAAATCTTGGCTCAAATTTCCCATTAAATAAACGCCAAAACAGAGTAAGGTAGCAAGAACTGTACTGGTAAATACTCCCAAAACTAACGCGATCGCAGTTATTAAAGATAACTGCAAAAATAAATAAACTACTGCTAAGAGTACGCTACCTAACGGATAAGCTAGTTGATTTAATTGTAGCAAAGCGAGAAAAATAGCTGTCATGGCTATTAGCAAAGCACCTAAAACAGCTGCCAGTCCTAAATGCTTACCTGTAATAAACTCGCTATGACTGATAGGTTTAGCAATTAAAACTAACACGGTACGTTTTTCAATTTCTTTATTCACCAATCCCGTACCGACAAACACCGCGACAATTAAACCCAAAACATTCATCGCCGCCAAACC
>NZ_PYCI01000143.1:0-16566 GCF_003015105.1 Chroococcidiopsis sp. CCALA 051
TTGACCAGCCAGTTTACAACTACACGCAAGATTTCCCCTATCTTTGGGAAGAAATTAGCGTGCCGATTTCTTATACAACCGATCGCGATTCGCTTCGCGACAGCTTCGCTTCACGCGCCGAACAAATTCTACTAGAATGCGCTGCCCGTCACACGGAAAATATTAATCAGATGAGTCAAGAATCGTTGAAAATAATGCGCGTTAGCGAAGCGCCTCCGTAGGAGGTTCGCTATTTTCTCCATTCTCACGATTTGACACCCAAGGTTTACTATCGCATTACTAATAACTGGCTAGAAATGACTGTCCGCTTTGTTGTCAGAGAACACGGGATTCGCGATCTCAAAGATGCGGTTAGCCGCGATATCCTCAAAGCTTTCGATATGGCTGGAATTAGAATTGCCACGACGACTTATAATGTTGTCGGATTTCCTCCACTTCAAATCGAGAATAGCTTTAGTAATCCAAAAGAAAATTCGCAGCATTAATCTGCTTCGTTATTTTAGGTATTAGATCGATAGCTATGAATATTCAAGCAGCAATAACAGCAGCATGGCAGAAAATTGGAGGACTAATTGATGGCTTTATTGTTATGCTGCCAAATATTATATTGGCATTTATTGTTTTTTTCATATTTTTCTTTGTTGCTCGCAGGCATCGGCAGCCACGAAATTTAGGCATGGTACTGGGGCGATTAGCTCAAGGAGTGGTTCCTTGACCTAGACTACCAGCGTTGGGACGAACAGCTAGAGCAAGACATTGCAAACGGTAAACTAGAAGCTTTGGCTGAAGAGGCGATCGCTGATTTTCAAGCGGGTCGCTGTCGAGAAATTCGATCCATTACACGACACGAAGATTTTGGCAGTGTTATGAGGCTTTAACTGAAAGCGCGCTAAGAGACAGCAGATCGGTGTTATGAGCTTCTGAAAGCCGATCCATCTCATCCGTCATTACATTTCAAGAAGATTGGCAAAAAGTATTGGTCAGTTCGAGCGGGTTTAGATTACCGAGCTTTAGGTATTGAGGTGGAAGGTGGTATCTTGTGGTTTTGGATCGGGAGCCATGTAGAGTAGGACAAGTTAATCGATCGGCTATAGTCAGCGCATAACAACCGTGTTGTAGCGAACAGAATTCAGATTCTAGCGACGATCGTACAAAGATTACTAGCAGCCGCTCAACCGCACTCGTTCCTTCATTCTGCTAATTGCGATCGCGGGATCGAACACGAGTTTCAAGGTTACTTACCTCTAGATGCTCAACTGCAAACCACAACAATCGTAATTGTAGGTCTAATTGTAGGACATCTATCAATGTGGGAATTTGGTAATGGGTAATGGGTAATGGGTAAAGTGTTTGTCTACGTTTGTCCACTTTGAGTCTAGCGATCGCACTAAACTTGGTGTTGATTACATGCAATTTGGGAATACTGGGATCGAGGGTGCTACAAGGTTATCAACACTTGAACAAGCCCCAGATTTACAATTATTTTTAGGTTCCAGTATTATGCAAACTGTTCAAGTTGAGTACTCAGGTCAAATCCAAGTCAATACAGGCAAAAACCCTAGAGAACTTTACGCTCATCAAAACGAGGCAATCAAGGCATTGGATCAAAAAAATAAGCTTCCTTTTGAAGGTTTATTGGTTTTGCCTACAGGTGGCGGAAAGACCTTGACAGCCGTTCATTGGTTACTACGTAACTTTATTGATAAGCGTAAAAAAGTTTTATGGATTGCTCATCGACATGAATTACTTAACCAAGCCTTGGAAACCCTGAAATTTAGTGCTTATCCCTCATTACTGAGCGATATCGAAACGTTCAGATATCGCGTAATTTCTGGTCATCCTAAGCACGATCGCCCTATCAACATCAAACCAACTGACGATATTATCATTGCTAGCAAAGATAGTCTCAATGGTGGACTGGATTATCTTATAAATAATTGGGTTAAATACTCTGATACAATTCTCTTGGTAGTTGATGAAGCACATCACGCGACGGCAAAAACCTATCGCAAATTAATTGATAGCATTAAGCAGAACTTTAAAGATAGAGGGAGAACAGATGGCTTTAGAATGTTGGGATTGACAGCAACCCCATTCAGAACGGATAAAGGCGAACAAGGTTTACTGAAGAAAGTCTTTCCCAACGATATCATCTTTTCAGAACATTTAAGGACACTCATTACAAGAGGAATTCTTGCTGAACCAATTTTTGAGAATTTAGAAACAGAACTAGATTTTTATCGGGAACTAACTAACAAAGATATAAAAGCAATTGAGAATTTTGATAAATTACCTACGAAGGTAGCTGAAAGAATCGCCATGTCTAGCATCCGTAATAAACGGATTGTTGATTGTTACATTGAAAATAGAGAAAAGTACAAACCACTCTTAGTTTTTGCAGTTGATGTTCAACATGCAATTGAATTGAACGGCTTATTTAAAAAACGGGGGATAACTTCTGATTTTGTAGCAGCAAAGATTACTGATGTAAATACGGGCTCTACAATTTCCGTGAAGGAAAATTTAGAGAAGATCGAGCGATTTAGGGCAGGAAAACTTGAGGTTCTCATTAATGTAGAAATGCTAATCGAAGGAATTGACCTGCCAAATGTTCAAACTGTTTTTCTAACGCGCCCAACTACTTCTACAATTTTAATGACTCAAATGATTGGTAGAGGTTTGCGCGGACAAACAGCAGGAGGTACAGAAAAAGCCTATGTTGTAAGTTTTATTGACAACTGGGAAGATAAGATTAACTGGGTTAATCCTGAGAAATTGATTGACATAGAAGGGGTAGAATTTGTCGATCGAGATATCGAGACAATGAAAAGAATTGCTCGACTTATCTCAATTGAGAAAATTGAAGAATTTGCTATTATAATGGATGATTCCATCGATACTACTGCTTTAGAAAAATTAGATTTTCTAAAGCGAGTTCCTGTTGGTATTTATCGCTTTTCTATTCTTGAGCCTTCTGAATCCGATGAGCCTGTGTCCAGAAACTATGACGTGCTTTTATATAGCGATACTGAAGAAGCTTACGATAGTTTCGTCAATGACCTAGAGGCTGTATTTAAAGGCATTGATATTGAAAATAGAGAAATATTAACTGAAGAAGAGCTGAAATATTTACTGGAACTTACTAAGGAGCTTTACTTCCCAGATTATCCTTTTCTACTTGGTTATAGAGATGCGGATGTTGAGAATATTTTGCGGTTCTATGCCCAAAAGCAGATGGAACCGGAATTCATTGCATTTAGCGAACGTAGAAAGTGCGATGTATCAATTGTGGCGAGACACATCTATGAGAATGATTTAACGCTTAAGCAAGTAACTGAGTATCTCACTTCACTGTGGAACGATAGCAAATCTTTTTGGCAAGTTTTATTTGGATACAATTATCTTTATTTTAAAAAACAAGTAGACATTGAAATTAACAAGCTAATTGGAGCTTACCCCGATCTCATAGTCACTCCCCCGATTGTAATTCCTGACACAGTTCCACTGGAAAGTCTTTCACTTATTGAAATTCGGGAAAAAGATCCGGCTGAATACCGAGATATTAAGGATGCTGTTTTTGCTAAACACATAGATGCAAAAGGATTCATTACCTGTGCAATTAGTGGGTTTAAGAGCCAGATGAGAAGGGATTTTCAAGTAGATCATATTATACCAATGTCAAAGGGTGGTTTAACCACATTGGAAAATCTTCAAGTGCTTTCCCGTAAAGCACACGCAGAAAAAACTCGGTTAGAAAATCTAAAGAGATAATAGATTGTATGCCTTGAGTGAACTTGCATCATGACAAACACTCTGTAGCGGACGGTTGAAATTCATTGGTAAGAATGCCAAAATTATCTACCGTCGCTCAACAGACTTGTTATCCCACTTAGTTCTCTGTGGGGTAGGACAAGTATTACTCAAAAATCAGATTGTTAAGTTAATTGTCTTTGATGCTGAAAATGAGGCGATCGCGCAATGGATACCCAGTCAAAATACCGAAGCATCATTAAGAATATTCTCAAAAATCATGCTGACTATCGTGCAACTCTACCTGATGGTTATACCTCTCAAGTTATATTTGACGATGAACGAGGGCAATATCTAGTTCTGGATATAGGCTGGAACGGCGATAAATATCTCCACGCAACACCTATTCATCTGAGTTTAATTGGTGATAAAGTCTGGGTGCAGTACGATGACACAGAAGAAGGCGTAGTCACCGATTTAATGGAAGTAGGTATTCCTAGAGAGAGTATAGTGCTTGGATTTCGACATCCAAAAGTACGACAGCATACAGGTTTTGCTGTGGCATGACGATCGCAAGTAGCGATCCATGAGTCACAATTTAATAGTAAAACTATCGCGCAGATGAAAATCGGCTTGCGTACCGCAATGAGTTAATGCCCAATATGTCATTTCACCAGATTTTGACTGAATCACAGACGCGATCGCAATTTCTATTTTCTGCTCTATTTCTACCACTTTATCTAAATCGAGTTCGAGATTCAACAATAAATAGTTGGGGCGATTATGTAAAATAAATGGTAGTGACGTAAAGGCTGTTTCTGTTTGCATTCCTTGACGATAATCTTCAAAATGATAGATGTTCCAGTTTCCAGAAGGTGAAAGGTTAAATTCCCAATATTGGGAAGAATCTTCAATTCCAAGAAAAAACTCTAAGCATGTTTGTTGCCATAATTCGTCTTTACGAGTAGGCGAATCTGTTAATGCTGGAATGGCTAATTCTGCTAACTGTCCCAAAATCTGGTATTGGATAGTAAGTTTATTGAACTGCCGATCTACAATACCTGAAATTTCGAGCTGAAGCGGTAGATTATCGGAGAGAAATGGCTTCAGAAAAAAAGTGCGATCGCTCATGTTAGATCTCGTTTTAAATCTCGCACGATCGCGCAAATAGGCGATTGTTGAGTTTCAATACTTTGAGTCAGCTGAAATTGTACCAGCGCCCTGACCAAATTATGTTCTGCATATTTCACCTTAGAGAAGTGAACGTTACCTACTAAATAGTCGGTAAAAAACCGCAATCCTAATTCAAAAGCTAACAATCGGATTGAGTCGTATATATATTCGTAATCTTTTTCAGTTAAAAAATCTTTTGCTTGTGAAACATAGCCTTGTAAAATAGCTTGGGCAAGTTCTGTTTCAAATCGTACCTCTTGCCATTGTTGAGTTTCTTCACCCAAAGAATTACAACTCGATCGCAGACAGTCACCAATATCGTAGTGGATTAAACCAGGCATGAGTGTATCGAGATCGATAACACTGACGGCTCGTCCGGTATTATTGTCAAACAGAACGTTATTAATTTTAGGATCGCCATGCATTAAACGCAAAGGCAATTCTCCGCTGATTTTTGCATCTTCTAAGACACTTACCCAATTTCTACGAGTTTGAATAAACTGCAAACAAAAATCTATTTCAGGCGACATGCTTTTGTCATGTTTTGCCAGCACTGCATCGTATTGCTGAAGGTAGCGCGGTGTAATGTGAAATCCTTCCAGCGTGACAGCTAGCTTTTCAGGGGGTAAATCGCTGATGAGATTATGAAACGTACCAAGGGCGTAACCAGCCTCTCTAGCGCGATCGCAATCTGTAATAGTGTCAAAAGATTGTGCGGCTTCGATAAAGCTAATTGCACGCCAGAATGCTCCTTCAGCATTCATCCAATATTCCCGATTATCCTGCGTTAGGATGACGCTCGGTATTTCCCAACGGCGATCGCTACTCCAATCTTGCAAGCGCTGGGTCGCATGGTCGGTAAAGACGCGCACATTCTGCATTACCAGTTCTGGCTGGTGAAATACATGCGTGTTAATGCGTTGTAGAATAACGTGTTTTTGAGTTGAGTTTCTCAGCGTGACGAGAAAAGTATCGTTGATATTACCGTTACCAAAAGCTTGAATCTCTACAATTTGACCTTCTACGTCAAATTGGCTGGCGATCGCCACCAAGTTGTCTATAGTTTTGCTTTTTAGATCGATCTCTTTTATCATATGTGTTCCGATTGTAGGTGCGTTTCGCCGATCGGTCGAATCACACCATTTGCCTTGCACTAAGACAAGCTGACAACCGGATATTATGCATCTATCTATAGGCTGAAGCAGGTAGCTTTTACTAAACTTTGCAATGTCAGTTAATAGGGAGCAGGGGGACAAGGAAGCAGAGGGGTAGAGCAACAATTGTCAACCATCAACTAACAACCAACGATTAATGACCAATGAGAAACAATTAACTACAGACAGGATTATGGGTTCCCCAGAATACAAATGGCTGGAATGGGCAAAAAAGCTAGAGGCGATCGCGCAAACTGGTTTGACTTATACCGAAGGAGTGTTTGACAGAGAACGCTATAAATCTCTACGGGCGATCGCGGCAGAGATTATGGCAACATACAGTAATGTCGAGCCTAGCTACGTTCTCGATTTATTTTCTCAAGAGGTTGGTTATGCTACCCCAAAAGTAGACGTGCGGGCGGCTGTTTTCCAGGGGGATAAATTATTACTGGTAAAGGAAAAAGTAGATGGTTGTTGGTCGCTACCAGGAGGTTATGCTGACATAGGCAACTCTCCTAGTGAAGTTGTGGTGCGCGAAGTTCAGGAAGAATCAGGATATCTCACCCGCGCCATCAAATTACTTGCTGTCTACGATCGCGACAAACAGGGACATCCGCCTTTCCCTTATGCTGTTTACAAATTACATTTCCTTTGCGAACTCATTGGCGGTTCTCCATCATCTAGCATTGAAACTGACGAGGTAGCTTTTTTTGGCGAAGATGAAATTCCTCCCTTGTCTTTGACACGGGTAATGCCTACTCAAATTACTAAAATTTTCCACTACCACCGCCATCCAGATTTACAGACTTATTTTGATTAACCTCAATGTAGAGACGTTACATGTAACGTCTCTACACTGTCTTATTTTGCTCTAGTCACCAGTCACCAGTCACTAGTCACTGTTGTTCCATCCACTCAAGACCTTCTTTGAGTTTATGCCGCATTGTTGCTGCATCTGCATGATAGCGGCGACCGTGACCGGGTAATACCCATTCAAAAGAGTAATCTAACAAGCGATAGGTAGACTTAATCAGTTCTGACCAAGAATACCAGCAGACACCTGGAAAACCTGCTAATATTTGGTCGTCATCATCCCAAGCGATATGATCGCCTGTAAATAGAAACTTGTCTTTGTAGAGTAAAACTGTATGCCCTTTGGTATGACCAGGAACGGGAATAACTAACAAATCGGGCGCTAATCGATCGGGTTCTGTACCAGCAATCTTAATTTCTACGTTGCGCGTACTGCTGGAAATTTCGTCTGTATGAATAACGCGAAGTGCGCCTCCGCGCCCCGCTTCGCTATCGCACTTAAATTTATCGTGATATTTCTGATGATCGGCAACATCATCGCGGTGGGTGAGATAGATATACTGAATTCCCCCCATTTCTTCGATTCGTTTTACCAATGGCGGCGTAAAACGGGGCGAATCTACTAATACGTTGCCCTCTGGACGCACAATCAAATAACTCGCTGCACCATATGAATTTTCTGCATGATAGCCGCAGTGATAGACATTTTCAGCTACTAAAATTGGAAAACTTTCTTGTGCAGATTTGATATCTTTTGGCTTTTCTACCGTACCAATTGAACTGGTAGGACAAGCAAGTAAAGCTTGTAGCGCCCTCAGTCTTTCTGTTTCATTTGTTGGTTGATGATAAACTGCCGATTGTTCGCCAGTACGGTTAAATACCTCTGGAGTCATCCAACGACAGGTATCGCAATCAATACAGGTGGTATCGACATAAAAATCCCCATCTGTATTTTGAGGGCGACGCAAGTTTATATGAGCCATATCAAACCTCTTTACCTACAGCCCAATTCCTAGCTAGGTCATGGCGGTTATTTACATCATAGTCATAACGAGTATGAATTAACAACGATCTGTAGGGGCGCACAGCTGTGCGCCTTTACAAATTGATGGCGATCGCAGAAAATTGCTACTAGCTGACCAAATCAGGAAACACCTGCTGCACGGCGGGATGGACTAGGCGATGATTTTGCACGTTAACACCAGCCGCTAAGAAAGGATTAACTTCCACAGCTTTCAGACCCAAATTTGCCAATTGCAACACGTATGGTAGGGTACTGTTATTTAATGCTTGCGTTGCCGTCCAAGGTACAGCTCCAGGCATGTTAGGAACACCATAGTGGACGACTCCCTCTTCTACATAAACTGGGTTGGTGTGAGAAGTTGGGCGTAAGGTTTCGATACAACCGCCTTGATCGACAGCAACATCTACAATCACCGCACCAGGATGCATTTGTTTGACTAAGTTGCGCGAGACGAGAATTGGCGCTTTGCGTCCAGGAACTAAGACAGCACCGATGAGTAAGTCAGCTTGAGAGACAACAGCTTCAATCTGAGCGGAATTACTGTAAAGCAGCTCTACTCTAGAACCAAATAGAGTTTCTAAGTAGGATAGGCGATCGACGTTGACATCTAAAATTTGTACGGCTGCACCCATTCCAACGGCAATTCGCGCCGCTTCCGTACCGACAACACCACCCCCCAGGATGACGACTTTACCTGGTCTTACGCCTGGTACGCCGCCTAAAAGAACGCCCCGTCCCCCCTGCTGGCGTTCGAGAAACCGAGCGCCAAACTGCACCGAGAGACGACCTGCAATAATACTCATGGGAGTGAGTAAAGGAAGTTTATTATTACCAGGTTGTTCTACAGTTTCATATGCGATCGCCGTTACGCCACAATCAATTAAATGTTCGGTCAAAGCGCGATCGGCTGCTAGATGCAAGTAGGTAAATAATAACTGCTCTTTTTGCAAAAATTTATATTCCGGCTGGAGTGGTTCTTTCACCTTCACCACTAATTCTCGGTTCCACGCAGCTTCTGGAGTGGAAACGATCTGCGCTCCGGCGAGCTTATAGTCTGTATCGGTAAAGCCAGCCCCCGTTCCAGCTTCAGTTTCAACAAAGATAGCGTGACCGTTTTCGTGCAGTACTCGCACGCTAGAAGGACTTAAACCCACCCGAAATTCTTGGTCTTTTGTTTCTTTGGGAACGCCTATTTCCATGTGCTTTTCTTTTTGCTTTTCTTTTGGTTGGATACTCCTCTCTCTAGCTTATGCTTGACAACTCTCATCTTGTGTGTAAAACATTGCGATCGGCTTTTTCAGTTGTCAGGAAGCAGGGAGCAGAGGAAGCGCAAGGTCGCGCTTGGGAGAATTTAATTCCGAATTCCGAATTCCGAATTCTCCTCACGCACCACTCACCACTCAACTACCAACTACCCATTACCCATTCCAAACTCTAAGTTACGATTTTCTTAACACTAGCTTGCAGAAAAAAGTGTCAAAATATATGTAATATGGTTAAAAATTGTAAACGAAGATCGCGCTAGCTTCTCCAGAAGTTGTTAGACTTTCGAGGCTATTATCAACCGTGAGCTTTAGCAAATTCGTGTAATTCAAAGGATAAAAACATGACTGCCCAACCTCAACCAACAACTACACCTAGACTAGAAGAACCGAAGTTTGGCTTCAATGAGTATGCCGAGCGCTTGAACGGACGAGCGGCGATGATCGGTTTTTTATTGATGGTGGCGATCGAAGTTGTTACCGGACACGGCGTACTAGCTTGGCTGGGCTTGAAATGATTATCTAGCAGAAGTGCCGCTTGTATTGCTAGATATAGCGTTGACAGCAATAAGTTATGTGGGTGAGGTATATTGGTAGTACCTACAGAGCAAGACAGTACCTTAAAATACAAGCGGCTTTGAGCAGTAGGTCTTAGAATTATATTCAATCTGAGATGATAGCTGAAATAAAAGTAACCATATTGAAATGAACGCCGCACTACCTAGATTTTTGAAGTCAGCATATAGGAAAGAGCCGCTACCTGCCTTTTTGATCACGATTGGGGTAGTTAATGCAGTTATCGGCGGGTTTGGCGATCGCTGGTCTCTATTCGCGATCGGATTGGGAACTGTAGGAGTCGCGATCGCTCTACGATGGTGGATAATTTCGCAGAAGCGACAACCAGAAGCACCCCAACCCGTAGCTCAGCATTATTTACCCTACCACTCTTCCAATTCGGAGCTACCACCATTATCTGCACCCAAGCAGAGAAGACGCAGGGAATAAGTCAAAAGTTAAAAGTCAAAAGTCAAAAGTCAAAATTTACCTCTTGTCTCTCGCCTGGCTCACTGACCACTGATAACTAGTCACTGTTTAAGTGCTGCTTTTAACATTTGCCGCACGTTGTCAAAACCACGTTGCAGGCGATTGGGATGATTGTATAAGCGTCCTAACAATAGAGTGCCTTCGATCGCATTCATCAGTTGTTCGGCTAAATTATCGGGATCGATATCCGATCGCAACTGAGTTTGTCCTTGACGCAGTAATTGAGCGATCGCGAAATGCCATTGGTCAAACACCTGGATCAGATGTGTTTGAAATGATGTATCGTATTTTGCTAAATCGACAATTAAGTTACCTAAGAAACAGCCGCCACAATCTGGTTCGGTAAGGTGTTTTGCTTCTAGGCGATCGATTATCCACACCAGTTGTGCGATCGGATCGCTAGTATGTTCGGCAGCAGGCTTGATGATATGAGTCTTAATTTGCTGCCACTTATAGTCAATCAGAGCGTGGGCTAATTCATCTTTGGACTGAAAGTAATTGTAAAAACTTCCAGATGAAGTACCGCTGACGCTAAATAATTCTTTGAGTCCCGTAGATTGAAACCCTTGATGATGAATCAGATCTAAAACCGAGGCTAAAATATCTTCGCGAGTCCGTTTCAGGTTAACCATTTAATCAGTTATCAGTGAATGATGGTAATGGGTAATGGGTAATTGGTAATGGTTAGTGGTGCTTGGTGCGTGTTTTAATTGCGACTTGCGAATGCGCGACTTGCGACTTACGCTTCTCCCTTGTCCCCCTTGTCTCCCTTGTCGTTGTCATAAACCTACACCCGCAACTCCTCAACAGCGCGGGTTTCGCGAGATAGGTGTAATTCTAGTTCGGCTTTGAGTTCGTGATAGGCAGGGTAGCGATCCAGACTTTCGCGCTTGCGGGGACGGGGGAAGGGAATATCGAGTACTTCGACAATTTGAGCGGCGGGACCCCGACTCATCATTACGATTTGATCTGATAGTAACAAAGCCTCTTCAATACTGTGGGTAATCAGAATTGCGGTTTTGTGTTGTTGCTCCCAAATTCGCGCAATTTCATCTTGCAAAAAACCCCGCGTTAATGCGTCTAAAGCACCAAATGGCTCGTCCATCAACAGAATTTGCGGATTAATTGCCAAAGCTCTTGCGATACCGACTCTTTGCTTCATTCCTCCCGATAATTCATGAGGATGTTTCTGTTCTGCACCCCGCAACCCGACTAGATCGATATATTCGCGCACGATCTGTTTTTGCCGATCGCGAGACATCTTAGGATAAACCGTTTCAATTGCAAAGCGGATATTTTCTGCTACAGTCATCCAAGGCATCAGAGAATAATTTTGGAAAACGACACCGCGATCGGGACCTGGATGATGAATTTCTGTCCCATTCAGCATTACCACACCGCTAGTAGGTGGAGTCAAACCAGCAATAATGTTTAGTAAAGTTGATTTACCGCATCCAGAAGGACCGATAATTGAAACAAAGGTATTCGCTGAAATTTCTAAATTAATCTCAGCGATCGCAATATAATCCGGCGAAGTACGATGCAATAGCCGATCTACTAAGCTCTGTCTTCCAGGAAAGACCTTAAACACATCCTTCAACACCAACTGAGTCGTGTCTTTAAGTGTAGGATCGAGTGTATCAGTATAGGAAATCATATTAGTAATTGGTAATTGGTAGTTGAGAGGTGGCTGGTGGCTAGTGGCTAGTGGCTAGATTCTTTTTTTCGGTCTAGTCACCAGTCACTAGCCACTCTCTATTGGTAACTGGTCACTGACCAAAAGACACCCAACTGTGTAATAGTCCCAAGAGGCGATCGAGGAGAATTCCTACTAATCCGATAACGACGATCGCGGTGATGATGCTGGTGACATTGAGGTTGTTCCACTCGTTCCAAACAAAGCTGCCAATACCCGTACCACCGACAATCATCTCGGCGGCGACTATTACTAACCAGGAAATACCGATACTAATTCGCAATCCTGCTACGATCTGAGGTGCGGCTGCTGGTAAAATGACTTTGGCGATCGTCCGCCAGCGAGATGCTCCTAGAGTCCGTGCTACGTTGAGGTAGTCGCGAGAAACGTGACTGACACCAAATTTGGTATTAATTAACGTGGGTGCTATGCTCGTAATTGCAATCACAAACAAGGCTGTTGCTTCGGAACTTTTGAGGATTGCTAGTCCTAATGGTAACCATGCGAGGGGGGAGACGGGACGTAGCAGTTGAATAAACGGATCGACGGCTTTGGAAACGACTTCTGATAATCCGATCGCAATACCTAGAGGAATGGCGATCGCGGAACCGATGAGAAACCCGATCGTGACTCGTTGTAAGCTTGCTAGTAGGTGCAGACCGATCCCTTTATCGTTGGGACCATTATCGTAAAACGGATCGATAATCCAACTCCAAAAGTCGGCGATCGTCCGACTGGCAGCAGGCATCACAGGAGAAAATAGCTTCAATTGCACTCCCAATTCCCATACGAGTAACAACGCAGTTAGAAGTAAAAAGAATAAAATTGTGGCTTGTAAATTGGGATTTTGGAGCCAAGGATGAGCTGAGAAATGCGATCGCTGCTTGGATAATCGTCGGGAGTTGTCCACCATTACCTCTAAACCTTGAACTGTTTTTTCTGTTCTTGTAAATAGGCTTCAACTTTACCAGGGTCAAAGTCACCATTTTTCAGTTTTTCGATCCGCGTAGACTCCGCAGGTGGATTTTGTCCCAATTCTTTCGCCAGTTCCCTTGCTAAATCTGTCATATAGACTTGGGTGGCAATTTCTTCATATTTTGCCTTTTCTGTCGGCATTAAATCCCAGCGTACCATTTGAGAAGAAATCCACTTGGCAAAGCTTTTCCACGGATAGGGATCGAAGCCAATCCGATCTGGTACGTCTAGTGTTTGTCCTAAACCATTGTCAAATTTACCCGTCAGCACTGCTGTAAGAACTGGTTCCGGCTGGTTGAGATACTTGCGTTCGGACATTGCCTTGGCGACTTCCTGACGGTTTTCGGCGGCGTTGGCATGTCCGGCGCTATCGATAATAGCTTTGTTAACGGCGCGGAAGGTATTCGGGTGGCGATCGATCCAACTTTGGCTAGCAGCGAAAGCACAACACGGGTGTCCTTGCCACAGATCTTTGGTGAGTAGGTGAATGAAACCAATTTTCTCAAAGATTGCCCGTTGCCCGAAATTATCAGGCATCAGGAAAGCGTCAATTTGTCCTGCTGCCATTTTTGCGACTGAATCTGGCGGGGGAACGATTTCTAGTCTTACGTCTTTGTCTGGATTCAATCCCCCTGATGCGAGGTAGTAGCGCAGTAACAAATTATGCATCGAGTAGGGAAAAGGCAACCCGATAGTCATGCCTTTAAAATCTGCCGCAGTTTTGACTTTATCTTTATGCTTGCTAGCAACTGCGATCGATTGTCCGTTGATGTTTTCAATACTGGCAAGTCGAATCGGGAAAGCAGAAGAACCTAAACCCAAAGTCATTGCAATCGGCATGGGAGACAGCATATGATAGGCATCGAGTTCGCCTGCGATCGCAGACTCCCTGACTGCTGCCCAGTTTGGCATTTTCTTCAGAGTTACATTTAACCCATGCTTTTTAAAAAATCCCAGCGGTTCGGCGGCGACGATGGGAATCGAACAGGCGATGGGAATAAAACCAATTGTTAAATCGGTTTTTTCTAACTTACTCGTAGCTGCGGCATTTGTAGAAGTTGCGGTTGGTGCTTGCGAGTTATTGTTACTGACGCAACTTGCAGCCGTGACAACTGCGGCGGCGGCGGCAACTTTAATTAAAAAATCACGACGGCGAAACTTGCTTAGACGGAGTGCATCGTTAAAAAACTGGGTTGAGCGATTGCCAAAGGCAGCCGCAAAAGCCTCTTCTAATCCTCCGGCAAGCTGGATCAAATCGTAGCAGATCTGGCGTTGTCCTGGTTCGGCGCGATCGAGCATCTGGAGTACCAGAGTCTTTCTGATTTCGGCTTGAGTTAATGCCCGTGCAAACTCTAAAGTTTCTCCTGAGTAGTGTCCCATTTTACACAGGTCGTCCACCAAATCTGCTGGATCTTGGGGCATTCCTTCTAGAAATTTTTGATGATCTGCAGCGATGTGCGAACCACCACAAGGACAGTTAGCGTTAGCGGAGCTTAACGAAGTTATCGTATCTAAATAGCTAAAAGACTCTAGTAGAGCCATCATAATTTTTTGTTGTTGGTTGTTGGTTGTTGGTTATTAGTTGTTAGTTGACGGTTGACGGTTATTATCTTCCTTGTCTCCCTTGTCTCCCCCCTCTCCCTTGTCTCCCTTGTCTCCCTTGTCTCCTATTTTTTGACTTTTAACTTTTAACTTTTGACTTCTCCATGTCGTGTAACATTTTTTTCAACTGTTTTAATGCTGGGGTGACGATCGCGACGAAGTACGATTCGCGTAGTTTTCTTTCGGCTATTCCACCGTGTAAGTAGCCTCTTGCGCCTACGTGTAGCATGGCAGCGTTTGCTGCCCGTAAGGAGAGTTCTGAGGCATTAATTCGGGCTTGAATGACTTGTTTTAGTAAGGAGCGATCGCATCCTTGTTGGCTCATCTGGGTAGCGATCGCGTAGGTTTTCTCGCGGGTCGTTGCTAGACTAGCAGCTAGGTCTTCTACTTGGTCGTCTAGAAAGCAGTTGACGTGTCCGTAGCGTTGATTTGCCCGTTCCATAATTTGGATGCAACTACCTACTAGACCTAAGCCCATGCCAACTTGCGTCAAGATAAACCCAGGACGGATACGATTGACGTATTCTTCGCAGGGGGCGGCGAGAATTAATTCATCGGGTACGAAGACATCGCGGAAGATACAGCTGTAAGTATTGCTACCCTCTAAGGCGATGAAATGGGCGTTGCAACGCAGAGTCAGTCCTGTGAGTTCGTCGGAAACGATCGCCATGAGGTAGTCATCGCTATCTGCTAGTCTTGCGGCAATGCCAAAGTGATGTCCTGCACCTAAGTTGGAAACCCAAGGTAACATACCGTTGAGTACGTAACCTCCAGGTTGACGTTCGGCGACGAGAGCGATTTTCTCAATTCCAGCAAAGTGTTTCATTGGGTTGGATAAACCCGTGCCACCTAAAACTTTACCTGTAGCGACTAAGGGTAGAAGGTGCTGTTTGAGGTAAACATTGTCACTATTCTGCATGTACCAGGTGCAGGCTATCTGACACCAAGTCATAAACCCAGTACACAAACATTCTTGGGATATAGCTTCGATCGCTTGGACTGCTGCTTTTAAGCCGTTGCCAGCACCGCCATATTCTACCGCAACCGCCTGCCGATAACCGCCCAATTCCCCTACTAGGTGCATGAAGTCACGGGGATATTGTCCTTTGAGATCGATATCTGCAACTTGCGGTGCTAATTGGGTAGCGATCGCTTTATGCAATTCTGCCAGCATGGTTTCGGGTGCTTGCGTCTTTGCTACTGCGCGATCGGATAGATTTGAAACTGCTTGCATACTAGATACTAGAATTCCTGAGCGACAACACAAACTCATGTATATTTAAATTTCTTAACATTATGACTTGCTTAGATTGGCAAGTCTGTCTTCTCAGTATCAATTTGCGCTCAATTCAGAGTAGAGACGCAATAACTTACGTATGCATCTCTACACAAATATCTGCTACCTCTGTGACTGTCCTCTGTGTTCTACTGCTCACTTAAGAGCAACATCTACATTTACGGGTAAGCGAAATGTGTTGGCAACTGGCGACCAGAAATTTGCATGAGCCACTAGATCTTCTAGTTCCTCTTTGCTAGCATCTCCTTCTAAATCCACTTTGACGCGGACATCGGTGAATCCCAACCGCTTCTCTGCTAAGTCACCAATTCCCCAGACACCCGTGATATTGATGTCACCTTCTAGTTCTAGTTCTAGCTTTGTGAGAGTAATTCCCCGCATGACTGCGTTAGCATGAATACCCACCGATAAGCACGAACCCAGACAGGCTAGCATTGCTTCTGATGGATTGGGTGCTGTGTCTTGTCCTAGCAGGGTGGGAGGTTCGTCAATAACGTGTTCTGGTAAGTCTCGAACGTAGGTTAAATTGCGAAATTGTCCTTCACAAACCGTCTTCACCTTCAAGGACTTGACAACATTAGGATTTGCCTTAGCAGTCGCCGCTAATTTCTCTAGCCCTTCTTTACTCACCGGACGCAGCGGCGCTTTTACTTCTGCCTTGACAGTAGTTTCAGTCATAGCCCTGACTCAATTAGAATGTTCTATCTAATTCAACCAGACTTTGTTTGGTAATGCAGTACACTAAGTTACCAAATGAGGGGAGTAGGGAGCAGGGG